>JAHITX010000117.1 GCA_018817425.1 Pseudomonadota bacterium | reverse complement strand
TCGCTACTTTTGCTTTAAACGTTGCTCCATGATTCCTTCTTAATTTCTTCATTTTACCGCTGCTCCTTTCTATATTTTAAAATCAATTTAGAACAGCTTTACCACTTAAGCAACTGTACAGTTTTTCCCGACCAGCTCTTAGCCAGACCGCGCCAGGTATGGGGACAGTAGGAGCAGGCGCACCAGAGCCATAAACAACCCTTTGGAGATTAACAGAACCCACAATTGTTCCACCAAATGTTGTACTTCCATCATAGTCATTGTCAACACTGGGAAAATGCATAGCAGAGATAGCAGACAAATCCCAATTTGTTGGCAGGTATATCACATTCGAGTTATTATCAATAAAGTATGGAGTTGCAGATGAGTCATGGAAATAAAGACCGAGAGCCCCTCCCTCTATAGAAAGTCCATTCGGTACAGACACTAAATCTTCTCTTTCACCGCTTATGTCATTTTCAAGCCAAGTATCAAAAACCACCGAACCATCAGAATTCATATCTAGTGACATTCCTAATTGATGCCGGATATCAATCGCATTAATTGGAGCATAAAATTCAAGTTCTAAACATAAACCTAAATCTGCAGAACCAGTTATTGCATTTGTTAATGAGCCGTATTCTAGTTGAATAAAACCATTATTAAAAATTGAAAACCCAGGCAAATCATGTCTGGATGCATTCAGACCACCCCCTGCTTCGCTCCCAACATCGATATTTGCAGTTATCCCACCAGAAGGGTTATCAGTCAATGTAAGGGTGCCTGGATATTCTTCCTCATATGTCCAGCCTCCACCCAGCTCATATTCAATCGTAGTACTGGCGGCTGCATGACCAGCAAAGAAAATAATTGTCAATATTCCTATCGCCAATATCAAGCGTAGCTTCTTCATTTGCAAATTCCTCCTCCCTTTTTATTATTGATGGTTTAACTGATAAAAAAGACCGATAGGGGTCAAGTCCGCTTTTGGCTCTTATTTGTCATATTAACCCGTTCAATAATGCTGGCAGAACAATGGATCAGCACATCACTCAAAACTGAACAATACACTTTGAACAGAATAACTCCAATTACTATAAATATCTGAAAGCATAATTTCAGGCTTTAGCTTTTTCCTTTTAAAACCTAGGATTCATGAAACTGTTTTATTTCAAAAACAGAATTTATGTGGCTATAACACAAAACAATATACTATAAAAGGATAAACTAATTGTAATAGGCAGTTTTATTTCTCTTTTTGAGATGATAAAGGAGGAATGATGATGTATTGATTTATTACATGACCATCAACGTGAACTGACAAAACCTTAAAGCAGATACCGCAAACAAATTGCTATTCTCAAAAAAATGAGTTTGAATATTGGCAACTATAACGTGACAGCTTACAATAGGCTCATGATAAAATCTTTTGCCGACAAAGAAACGAAACAACTTTTTATAACAGGCAAATCAAAACGTTCGCCCTCTGAATTAATCAAACGGGCCATAAGGCGTTTGGAATATATACATTATGCATCAACCTTAAATGATCTCATGGTGCCTCCAAGCAACCGATTACACGCACTAAAAGAAGACAGGAAAGGTCAATTTCAATATCGATCAATACCCAATGGCGAATCTGTTTCAGTTTCGTTGAAGGCGATTCCTACGATGTTGAAATAACTGATTACCATTGAGGGATAGAAACATGACTATTACAAACACTATAAAAAGAGAATTCCCCCCAACACATCCCGGCGAAATGCTCAGAGAAGATTTCATGCCGGATTATGATTTGAACGCTACTTCAATGGCTACGGCTTTGGGCGTATCACGCCAGACAATTAATGAAATTTTAAGAGAACGGCGGGCCATAACACCTGCCATGGCATTGAGATTATCCCGTCTTTTCGGGAATTCTCCCGAATTTTGGCTGAATGCCCAACATGCCTGGGATTTATGGGAGTCCGAACAGCGGTTTCACAAAGAACTATCTCAGATTAAGCCTTTGAAGCTGCATGACATAGAAGTTATGATAGATAGATGAAGTATATGGGAATGTGAGATGCAGTAAATTATAAAGAGGCAGAAAAATGCAAATGTACATATGATGCCAAAGTATTTCTTACGCGAAATCCTTTGGCTTTTTCTTTCGGATTTCCTGAATAAATATTTTCCATCAGGTTTTTACAAGCAAATAAAATGATTTAATAATAGAGCCCATGCGCAACAACGGCTTTTTGTTTCGGTTATAAACTTTCCAAACCGGTTCAGAAAATCATCCCGATCGGAATCGGTCCTGAATATTTTGACCCGCTCAATTCCCCGTACAATGATATGATGAAGGGCTCTCGGTGCATCTACTCTTGCTTTTTTTGGCATGTTATCTTTTTAATATAAAATGTTTAGATTGGCAACTACAAATGTAAAGGGCGTACCTTAACTGTCCCTAAAATGTTTAGATTGGCAACTACAAATGTCAAGGGCGTCCCCGAACTGTCCCAATTATTAGCTTTTTATGAAGTGTAGTTGTTTAAATAGATAGTTTTGCTGCATAATAAGCTGAGCTTTTCTTTCAACATCATCCTGCAATTGAGATTTAGTCAGATCAGCAATCAATTTGTTAATTTTTTCAATTTTATCGTTATAGAGTTTTATGCAAATAGAACTCCAATCAATATCTTCTATCTCCCCACTTTTTCTTAAAGAACAAATGGTGCAAGGAACTTTGTTACCAAATGAATAAATTATCCGCTCAGTTGCATTAGTTTCTAAATTTTTAACATCATTAAACAAAAATCTAAAGTCTTCTGGCCTATACTCAATATAATCTTCTTCGGATTCTTTCATAGTTTCTGTTATTTCAATAGAGCCGTTTATTTTTATTGAATTTAGAATAAAAGAAATAAACATGTGCAAATCATGTAACGGAATTTCATGCATTACATCTATTATAAAAGCATAATCAGCGTCAAATTTTTTAGTATAGACTTCATGCATAGCAAGAATTTCTGATGAATGAACTTTATTTTCAAAACCTAAATCTTCAATCATTTTTTTTATTGGATAGACTTTTTTGTGGTTTATACCAATATAGTCTATAGTTCTTAATTGTTCTTTTGGCAAATCGCTTAGTCCATATAATAATGCACCTTTTCCACAGCCAATGTCTATTATTTTAATTTGTCTTTGCCCAAACAATCTTGCCAAAGCAAATGTTATATCTGCCCTATCTTTTCCTGTGTAATACTCAGCCTCATCTACTTCAAACATATTCGCATTAAGTATTTGTATCGCTAATGCTTCTAATGTTGGATTTTGGACTTGTTCAATTTTATAAGGTTTTACACCACTGGTTCTTGACATAAATAATAATTGTTTAAAATTTTTTAATACAAATTGTGAAAGTCTTTTAAAACCGTTTATAAAAGCTTCAAAATCAATCATATTTTCTTCTGATGAGTGAACTAAATTATTTCTCGTTAAGTTAATAACATTTAAATTATCTACATCTTCATTATTAAAAAATTCATTTCTTCCGTTTTTTACCCATTCCTCAAAGATTCTGCGCACCTTTCCTAAAGTTAATGGATTCTTGCTTACACGTATACTCAAATCCGATAACATAACATCCCAATTTTCAATTCCGCCATAATTTGCTAAAATTGCAGAAGAAACTATAGGCACTAGTTTTTCTGCACATCGAATGTAATATGCTGTATTATCGATAAGTTTTTCTGTCACAATGGATGATAAAACTTGTTTAGCCGCTTTTTCATAAACTTCATAAAAACTTTTATCATTAATAACACCAGCGCATTCTTTGTAGTTTGCATATATATCCTCTACTAGTTTTATTTTCATAGGTATTCGATCACATATACCTTTGATCTGAGGTACAAAACTCAATGCTTCATATGCTTTTGGGCTTACTCTTGGCAAAATAATGCCTTTATAATAATCACTATTAAACGTTTTTAATGAAATAAGTGTAGTGGTTTTAATTTGAAGATTATTTATTTTGGCATAATCATGTAATGACCAAATAAACTCATCTCTAAACGAACTCTCTGATAAAACTTCAATTAAATAATTTACTCCTTTTATACTGCTCCCTTGAATAAAATTTATAATAATTTTATTCTTATCGAGTTTTGTTAAAACATCAGAAACTAATTTCTCAGCATCTTTTTCAGATCTAGAATAAGAGCCAATTAGTATAAAAGCTCTTCTAAGTTTTTCTGAATTGTTTATAGCGATATTTTCGATTAGATAGTTCCGTTTAAGGTATTCATGATTCTCCTCTAATTGTTGATCACATGCGAGTGCACTGTAGATTCCACACAAATGGCTCTCTATATCAATAGTAGAGTCATTGATGGCCTTATTTCCAATCTCTACTCCATTAAACATATAAAATTTTTCTGCAATAAAGATTAAGGCTTCCTCCAAATAGTGTTTTTTATCACTAAGCAAAAACTGTATAGCAGGTTCGCAATTTAATATATCCAGTATTGCTATATCAAAAGTTCCACAAAGCCAAAAAGTGACAATACCTTCTTTATACTCTATGTTTTCTAAAGCATCTATAAGTCTATCAGTTGTATAGAATCTAAATATATATCGTTTATCAATATATTTACATAGATTCGGATTAAGCGAATATTTAGACATAGTTACAACCCTCTATTTTTGGCGACTCATAATTAAAGATCGAGTTTGATTAAAAGGCGGAAGGATTATTTCACCTATTTTGGGGAACTTAGTATATTGTTTTTTTGCTTCCTCCCCAAGATCTTCTACACGTTTACCTTCAATCTCTTCTTGTTCTATCAAATATGTAATAAAAACTTCTGTAGAATCTAATCTGTTTTTTATTCGATTGGCTTTAGCTATGTCCTTTTTTTCATATAATTCCATCATTAAATTATGATATTCTTCACTCATAAATGATGAATGTTTTATGCAATCAAGATATGCAGTTTCTGAGCAAAGACTATTTAAATATTCCCTACCCTTAAAGGTAAGCCGAATAAAACTTATATGATCATTAATCTTAGTACCTTCATAATGAGGAGCCTCAACCAAAGCAGCCTCTAGAAATAAATCCAACACTGATTTTACAGCATCTTTAGGGTATCCAATTACTTCCATAGTTTCAATTAGTTTAGGAACAAACACTTTATTTGAAAATATATCTAACGCTTGCAACGTTCTTAATCTAATAAGATTATTAAAAGGCGATTGTTTATCTTCATTATCAAAAAGATTAATAATCAAAGTAGAAGGATTATCTCCTACGTAGTATAAGTTGTTACCAAGCATAATCGCTCTTAGAAAATCATAATATCTAATATTTGAGTATTTCTCTTGTCTTTCTTCTGGATAAATATATCCGGAAGAAAGTGCAACTCTAATCATTTTCAGCATATATCGATAATCACCACCGGCCATTCTCTCGATAAAGTTCAAAAGCTCTTCACTTAATAGAGAATCAAGAGCAAACTTTAACAATTCATTTAATGAATCGATATCAAATAACAGCTTTTTACCGGATAAAGACTCTATTTGTATTTCATTTTTTCCAATTTTTTCAAATAAGGATTTAATTACAGTTGAGCTTAAAGCATAATCAATTCTTTTTTTTAATAATTCTTTTATGTTAGGTGAAGATAGGTTTAAAAACCTTGGTTGATAGGCGGATATCCAAGAATGAGTTAACGCTGTTGGCACAGTATATGATCTTGTCGTCATGATGATTGGGCAATTATATTCTGCTCTTAGTCCTGATCCAACTCCGAATGCTCTATTTTGAAAGTCGAGGCTATAATGATCAACATTATCGAATATTAAATAAACTTTTTTATTTATAACATTTGTGATGTACCGAATCCTTGCAGCATTAAATGCTCTTTTGTTTCTGATATTTTTTAATATGTCATTTAATCTTTCGGTATCAGCAGCTTTCTTATCAACAAGTTTTTCAAGTTCTAAATACAAATTTTCTGAGCATGCCAGCTCCTTATCAAATAAAATAAGGCCAAAATTTAGATCTGGTTTTGAGATATCAGGATATTTTGTTGTTAATATAGCATCGACTTTATTCTCTAAGATATCTAAGATGTCAGCATCCTCAGATCCAATTTCTCTTAAATCAATTAATAATCCTTCTATTCTATCATCCAAATGAAGTTTTTTTGCCTCGATTTTAAAGAAATGATTGATAAATGTGGTTTTGCCAGAACCAACATCCCCAATAATTAAATATGGGTGATACGAATCTTGAATAGATGGAAGACGCTCATTTAGAAAGGATGAAGGACTAAAATTACCAGGACATAGTAAAGCACCTGGAATACCTGTAGTTATTGAGAGAATAAATTGCTCATCGAAATCTCTGCTTCTTATCGGAGAATAACATTGCTCTAATAAGTCATCATCATTTGCTATCTCACCAAAAATTTTCGATAAAATTGACCCATAGAGATGCCAAAAACTATCCGGGGTTTCTCGGATTGCAGACCGGTTAAAGGATTCAATTGTTCTGATATAGCGCATTATCGCCTCCAATTAAAATACATTGCTTTCATTACTAATGGTAGACTATTTGCGAAGACAACATAGCATCACAAACACAAGGATACGACTACCGTAAATACTTCGGGGCGTGTTTAGGGTCGGGTATTTAGAAATTGATATAGACCATTTACCCTTCCACTATCACCCCCCCGTTTTGTCGATCAATCAATATAGCAATACCCATCCCCAACTTTTCCTCCTTCACCGCATGACTCTTTCACTCACTACTCCTTGCCGGTTTTTACCTGCGCTCTCGGGATACTTTATCTTCCTTAGGAATCTAATGGGATACAAATGGGCAAGCCCATTATTCATTTCGTGCCAATGATTTATACTTATACTTTTGCATAGCGAAAATACCCTTTGATATGTTGTGCAAAATATTTTCCTTTAGAACTTGCCTCCATTATACCATTATAAACATTCAAAGGAACATCGAAGTATTGGTAAACTGCACCGCTATGAAATTCTACTTCGAGAGTGTTTGATCCTTCATCAAATCCTATTGATGAAATGTTTGATGAATCAACTGGTGTTCTTTTCATTTTTAATTCTTCCTTTACTCTTGATAGAAATGGGTTTTGGGCTCTCCATACTTCTAAAAATTCTTCATAATTTGGGTTTGGTTCCATTGGCATACCCCAACCACCTGGCTGTAATGAATCTTCAGTTGGTGTTTCATCATAAACAATCGGGTCTTGGCTATCCGGTCTTTTCTCTTTTGGTGGTGCTTCAATAATTGTTCTCATAGGCAATTTTACAGATTCGCCAATAATTATTGCTTCACCAGTTCTAAGAATTGGTAACATATTTGTCAGCCCGTCTAAATTATCAGGCAAAGCGGCACTGATGTGGCCTCTGTCAGTAGCATTAGCAAGGCGCATTGCGAAAAATGTTCCGCACTGAGAAAGAATTGTAGAGTTAATTTCAGAAGGTCTTTGGCTTACAATCATTGCTCCAATACCGTACTTCCTACCTTCCTTTACAATTCTCTGAACAACACTTGAAGCAATGCCTTTGAAATTATCGTTCAGATAATTGTGAGCTTCTTCCATTACAACTAATAGAGGTCTATGTCTGCCGCCTTGTGATAAACGTCTTGACCAAAATAATCCTTCATAGAGAACTCTTAGCAAAACTCCTACAATGGTGTTAAGAATATCAATAGGCACGCCTGATAGATCGAGAATAGTTATTGGCTTATCGCTTCCAATCCATTCTTTTAATAATGAATCGAGGTCGCTTTCAACTTTACCATCTAACTCAGGTGTAAATTTCCCTGGGTGAAAAAGAAAATCGTAACGAGGGATTCTAAGTTTAGAACCTAGTGTCTCAAGTTGACCTCTAATATTTAAAGTGCTTGTTCCGTATTGAATCTTTTCTTCATCCTCTTTGACATTTTTAACTTGTTTAAATCGGGGTGGGGTTGCACTTGTAGCATCACCTTTCAATTCATTGCCATCTTTATCTTGTTCATATGCCCAATTTTCCTTTAGAGGTTTCTTTCCTTTGTCTGAATAAAATGTAAAGAATGTTTCGTTCCAAAGTTCAAACCAAAGCTGGTTTAGTCTAAATGGAATTGGGCTGTCAACACTGAGAGTTTCTTTTGAAACTCCTTTCTTAGGATACTTTAAAAGTGTTTTTTCTTTTTGAGCTAACACTCTTTCTATTAAAGCACTTTTTTCCTTTTCTTTTTCATTGCTAAAATCTCCGAAACAAATCTGAGTGAGTTCGTCAAAATTTAGAGACCAATATGGAAGATATAACTCATTCTCTTGGCTTTTGTGGTCTTTGTCTGCATTCACTTTGAAAATATTAGCTCTACCTCTGAATGCTTGGCCATATTCACCATGGATGTCGAGAATTATTATTCTGGCAGACGGATAGTTTTTTGAATCAGATAACGCAGATAAAATACCTGCTACTGTCGTTGACTTTCCTGCACCTGTTGTTCCAACTACTGCACTATGTCGTGTGATGAGTTTATTTACATCAATCAATGCTGAAATAGATTCCGCACCTGCAATGTGTCCGACTTTTACAAAATATGGTTTATCAGGTTGACCGTAGATCCTTTTCAAATCAGATTCGGAAACCAAATGAACTTCATCGCTAATGGTAGGATATTGAGAAATTCCTCTTTCAAATTTTCCGTTTCGTTGCCCTTCTCCAACAAGTTGAATTGTGAGCCAACGATTACCATAGGGCTGATGCTTTGCCTGTTTTTCGGGAACTGCGCTTGCACCAACTTGGGTTACTATTCCAAACAAATCAATATAGCCGATAGGGATTTTTACAAAGCTTCCTATCTGTCCTATTCGATAACCTTCTCCGTCAACATAAGTTAATCCTGAAAGAGATTCATTAGCAAGCGTAACGCTAACGGTTGTTCCATTAACATCTTGTATAGTCCCTAAGTATGTTGATTTATTTTGCATCGTCTATTTTAAATTGTTCTAAACCAATAAGAGCTTGAAGAAAATTCCCAAGTTTTGCAAAATTTCCCAGTTGCAATTGGTAGTGAATGATAATTTCTTCTTTCGCATTAGCACATTCTGCCTTTTTTGTTTCAGTATTTTGAATGATTGCATCAGCTAAATTTTCATCAGTTAATGTTTCAGTTTTTGATACTTTCCATTTTCCTTGTTGTCCACCAATAACTGCTTCATCAAAAGTCCATGCACTCAAATTAAATCTATCCTTGGCATAAGAAAATGCTTTTTCATATCGGATAAATATTTTTCCTTCCTTGTCTTTATAAGTGTATGTATCATGAAGAAGAGCAATAACCATTGCAGTTGGGTTTGCTTTTAATGCGTTCATAATTGTATCGTTCAAGTGCATATCACGAAATGAATATCCGGTTGTAATCAAAACTGCGGATGTTTGTCTGAGAAAAGAATTCAACCGATCAATTAAAGCCAAGTATGGCAATTTTCTGCTTTGATCATACTTCAAGTGCGAAGGGTCAATAATGCAGGAGTCACCTGCCTTGACCTCTGTTGAACGGTAAATTTCTTGATTTAAATTAAGATACCAATTTATTGAGCCGTGTACTTTCCAAAGTCGAGTCCAATGTTTTGGAATCAGAGAATCTTCGATTGCTCTTAAATCAAAAAAGGGCTGTCTTGAGCCAACGAAACCATCAAAGTAAGCAACCCCAGTTTCTTCAAACGCTTGTTCTGTCAGTAAATCATAATTTGTGGTGAAACATTCAATAGGGGAATCACCTCTGTCAATCAAATGGATCCATTGTGCTAATTGATGGTAAGGGGTCTCACGATTTGGCAATCCAACATTTGTTTTCTCTACTATTTTTTTACAGATATCTTTTTCTAATTTCTTCAAATCATTTTCAGTCAACCCTCTCACATCTTTTGCACCAATTGAGACTTGTTTCAGTCCACGAACAAAACTTAAAATATCTTCGATGTTAGGATTCTTGTTGCCAGTTTTAATTAACTCTTCAAGCAATAAGTCATAATTATTTTTCTGATTCTTATCTTTCGATTGAAGTTCCTCACTTACAAATTTTGTGAGCCCAGCAATATCTGGAATGAGAGGACTTTTGCCCTCAGGCATATTTACAGCTAATGGGCAACCTGCCGAAAGAAAAAAACCGAGAGGTTTTTTGTTTTGAGAAAGGGTTTGTCTTAAATATTTTAACTGCCTAACAGGGTCGTGAAAATTACTCATTATAACCTTCCTTATTCAATATCTGTTCGGGCATAGCTTGGGGTTCGGTCGTGAAATATAAGTTTTCCCGCCTCCAATTGACATTTCTGAGCAAGTTGGGACACTCCCTAATATATTGGCAACCATTACTATCTGATATATCGAGTAGCTTTTCCAAGACTTCATGAAAATACATGAAAGTATAATTTCATACTTTGGCTCATTTCTCTTTAATACCTGATATTTATAAAAAGACTTATTTCAAAAAACAGAATTAGTGTGGCTATAACACAAAACTAAATATTAGCAAAGAATAAACTTTTTATAACAGGCAGTTTTCTTTCTCTTTTTGATAGGATGAAGGTAATGAAGTTAGATTTTGACCAAAGAAGAGAAATGCAAATGTACATATGACGCCAAAGTATTTCTTAAGCGAAATCCTTTGGCTTTTTCTTTCGGATTTCCTGTATAAATATTTTCGATCCGGTTTTTATCATTGTTTATCATTTGTGAATAGTGAAAACAGTGACCGCGTACCGGAGTATCTTGTTTTAAAAAAAGAAAATCCTTTAATGGGTTTACTTCGGTATATCCGAGTGACTGAAGCCCTGATTTCATGACTGTAGTGTATGGAAGGCATCCGCACATGGGATATGACTGGCCGTTAACTGTAGTTAATAATTCACCCAAATACATAAGACCGCCACATTCACCATATATGAAAGCGCCTTTTTGGCTTTGTTCAGATATAGCTTTTCGCATTTTCTTATTTTCTGACAGTGCTTTTGCATAAAGCTCCGGATATCCGCCCCCGAAATAATAGGCATCAACATCCTCTGGTAGTGTAGTATTATCTGTGGGGCTGAAAAAAACAATTTCATATCCATGATGTTTGAGAATCTCAAAAGTCACCTACCACGCCCATAGGACGTGGTTTGATGAAGCCCCCTTGAAGGGGGCATTGTCATAGGGAAAGCCCCTGAAGGAGCTAATTATCTATTCGTCTTGTTTGTCTTGCTCTTTGATATATTTCCTTATTGTATCTTCATCTAATCCAACCGTGCTTATACAATATCCTGTCGCCCAAAAACTCAATCCGGTCATCCTCTTGGTATTTAATACCTCCCTGTGAATCCTGATTGCGCTTTTACCTTTTATAAATCCTACTGTATTTGAAATACTGTGTTTTGGCGGAATACTCAAAAGTAAATGGATATGGTCGTCTTTCGCATGCCCCTCATGCATTTCCATCCCTTTTCGTCTACACAAATCCCTGATGATTCCTCCAATTCTCTATCTGGTTTCTCCACATATCTTTCTATGGCGATATTTAGAAACAAATACCAAGTGGTATTTGCAGTCCCACATTACATGTGATAATGATTTCCAATCTTTCATAGGTTCTTCCTCCTGCTCCTTTCCAGAGCTTTCCCTGAGGAAGAACCTATACCTTGTTTTCTCCCCCGCCGGAACGGTCGAACCTTTTAGGATCGCACGGGCATAGCCCGTGGTTTAATTAACAGCAATTATTAACTGGCCCGACCCTCTGGCCAATAGGCATTAACTCAAGCTTCCAGGTCCGCCCACCAACCGCCATGCTGATATTGTGGAGATTCCGGACCAGGGCATTTAATTATAGAGGAGGGCAAGAGGGGCTCGATAATTTTTGCCTCGACGAAAAGTATTTTGTGTGCGTCTTCAGGCATATCCGGGGGCGTGTCTATGTGGGTGTTATCCAGAGGGTTCGGACCATAATGTCCCTTGAAATTAAAAAAATCTATGCATGCCTGATCTTCGTCTACATTAACTACTTGGCCGTTGCTCTCCCAGGGTTTCCAAAGCGGATTATCATAGTACGGAGATGGCATGCCGTATGAGTAGTCCTTATCGTGTTTTGAATCTTTGACTTCTGTCGTGTCTATAATCTCCATCCATCTGATAGGAGGCATGTCAGGTATCGGTAAGTTTCCGGGATTCAGATTCGTATCGCAAGGCGAACAATAATTTGCATGACTATTCCAGGCTGAATACACAATCACATGATTATCTTGCTTGGGTGGGTTTTGTATCCATAGGCTGCCGCTATGTTGGCTGTAATAAGCACCCAATACTTTTGTGGCATCTTTGTCGATGGATACGGTAACATGCTCGACATCCGCTCCATGGCGAGCAAATCGGGCCCATTCAAAATTCGCATGTTTTTTCGAAGAAATATAGTCGTCAATTTCAATACGAAATAGCTGGAATCCGTTAATGACATAGAACATTACATAGACCAAATTATAGTATTTATCTTTGTCCAAGACTTTAACGTACATATGCGCCGGACTAGTGCCATCACTGGTTAACGGGTCACCTGTCTGGTAATCTTTAGAAGCTGTTGGATAATCGTCATCCGATGGATAGCCAAGATAATTTCCTTCTTGATTATACTTCTCATCGGATAGTATCTGATAGCTAATGTCCTTGGCCAGAATATTGCCTCCTGAGTCATACAAATACAACGCAGGATTTGTCTGATAGAGAAAGTTGCTTATGCAAACAGGCCTGTGCATGTCATATGGGTGCAAGTTTACCAAGGGTGCAAATTCTTCAAGTACGCTTTGGCTGATCATGGACATTTATACCTCCTATTTTTTAAATGTTAGATTTTGCTCTTTGAAAATGTACGTTTTCCTTTTTTCATCCTTCAGGTGCCATTGCCTGTTCTATCAATCTCTCATTGATTCAGCCTGAATCAATTAAATAAAATAACAGGCAGTTTTATTTCTCTTTTTGATAGGATTAAGGTGGTGATATTATATTTCGATCAAAGAAGAAAAATGTAAATGTACGTATGACGCCAGGGTATTTTTCAAGCGATACCCCTGTGCTTTGTCTGCCGGATTTCCTGTATAAATATTTTCCATCAGATTTTTATCATTGCTTATCATTTGTGAATAGTGAAAACAGTGACCGCGAATCGGTATACCCTGTTTTAAAAAAAGAAAATTCTTTAATGGCTTTACTTCGGTATATCCAAGCGACTGAAGCCCTGATTTCATAGCCGTACTATATGGAAGGCATCCGCACATGGGATATGACTGGCCGTCAACTGTAGTTAAAAATTCACCAAGATACATAAGACCGCCACATTCACCATATATGAAAGCGCCTTTTAGGCTTTGTTCAGATATAGCTTTTCGCATTTTTTTATTTTCAGACAATGCTTTTGCATATAGCTCCGGATATCCGCCCCCGAAATAATAGGCATCCACATCCTCTGGCAATGTAGTATCATCTGTGGGGCTGAAAAAAACAATTTCATATCCAAGATGTTTAAGGATCTCAAAGTTATCTTCATAGTAGAAGCAAAAGGCTTTGTCTCTGGCAATGGCTATGCGCTTGGGTTTATGCCCGGACAAATTATCAGATGAGGATGAAAACAAATCCGTATGTTTTATATCCATTTCGGAAAGTAAAAGTATTTTATCGATATCCACATTTTTTGAAACAGTATCTGCAAGAACTTTTATTTTAGAATTATCAAGAATTCCGTCTTCTCCCATGTAAAGACCTAAATGCCTTGAGGGAATATCAATATCATTATTTTTGGGAATACAGCCAAGTGCCGGAACACTACAATAGGTACTTACAGCTTTTTCCAGAATTTCATAATGCTTTATGCTACCTACATTGTTAAACACAACACCGATTATATTGACAGTTGGATCAAAATCAACAAGCCCGTTTACTATTGCTGCCGCAGTCCTGGCTATAGAGTTTGCATTCACAATAAGTACTACCGGAACTTTAAGCCATGCCGCCAGTTCGGCTGTAGAACCCTGGGATGAATCAGGAAGCCGTCCATCATGGATACCCATAACTCCTTCAATTACGGAAATGTCAGCTATTGCTGCACGGGATTGGAAGGAACGTTCTAAATATTCTTTAGGCATCATCCAGGTATCAAGATTAATAGAGGGTTTACCGGTTACTATTTTATGAAGGCTGGGATCAATATAATCAGGCCCGCTCTTAAAACCACAAACATCAAGCCCCATTTTCTTAAGTGCAGCCATCAGGCCCAAAGTGAGCGTGGTTTTACCCGATCCGCTGGAAGCACCGGCTATAAGAACCGCTTTTGTTTTCATTATATTTTATGTCTTTCGCTCATAACCGCGCTTCGTGACCATATGACCGTTAATAACTACCGTATCGCTGTTTCCGATAATAATAACAGAATTCATATTCATATCACAATCAAGAAAATTACTAAGAGTACGTATTTCTTTTTTCTGGCCTTTTCTTAAAGCATGGGTAACAACACCAACCGGAGTTTTTTTATCTCTGTATTTAAGAAATTCCGCCTGCAATCTGGTTATTAATTCTTTTCGCCTTTTGCTTACAGGGTTATATACGGCCGTAACCATATCCGATGCAGCAGTTATTTCTATCCGCTTTATAACAGTTTCTGTTGGGGTCAATAAATCCGAAAGACTGATTGTGATAAAATCATTTGTTAAAGGCGCACCTAAAAGAGATGCGGCGGCGGCGGCAGCTGTTACACCGGGCGATACTTCTATATCAATCTCTATACCGGCGCTTACCATCCGTTCATACACAAGACCGGCCATACCGTATATACCGGCATCTCCTGAGCATATCAGCGAAACGGTTTTTCCTTCGGCGGCGGCCTGTATTGCTTTATCCACCCGTTCGGTTTCTTTTGTCATGCCTGTTGATATAATCTCTTTTCCTTTAATAACAGGCTCCACCAACTCGATATATTTTCCATACCCGGCTATTACATCACTGCTTTTAAGAACACGCCTTACATGTTCCGTCATATAATCCAGATCACCCGGGCCTATACCTAAAACAAAAAGTTTCCCTTTATCTTTTGCCGGACAAATATCTTTTTTTCTTGCAACTGCCACTGTAACATTTCCTTTTTTCTGCTTTGCCACAATCAACTGAGATCCCGGACCTGCGCCAAGAAGCGCCGCAGGTTCAGCCACACCTTTTGCTTTAACATATTTTTGTGCATACGCAGAAGGTGCCGACATGCCCTCTGCATCAATATTATCCAGTGTTTCGGCATTATAATATTGCAGATTCAAACCAATAGTTTGAACGTATTCCAGCAAGCCTGCTTCATCTTTTTTCTTATCAATAGTAAAAACACCGGCTATAGAAATCGGAGAAAGCCCTTGCTGCTCAAACACTTCGCATACTGCATCGGATATTTCTTTTTGTGATGTATTTTTGTTGCACCCGATACCTACAAACAGACTATGCGGACGAATGAAAAGTGATTTTTCCAAAAGTTCTTTGTCCAGTTCAAAGATTTTTTCAGTTATAAAGCATACAGCAGCATAGTTACTAAGAGCAGCGGCATTAGGCTTTTCAAAATGATCCGGCTTATAGCCTGCTTTCCCGTAATATGTTTCAAACAACTCATAATCACAAATTAACGCAACCGGAGCATTATTTAGCATAGAAGCAGAAACTTTTTTGATCATTTCCTTATTTTCTACTTTTGCGCCTATCCTCTGGGCAATTTCGTCAACCGCTACAATACCGCTTACATCAGTTGCTGTTGTGATGACCGGCTCTGCACCCAAAGCACTTGCAACCCTGGCAGACAAATCATTGGCTCCGCCAAGATGGCCGGATACCAGGCTGATAACATGTTTGCCTTTTTCATCTATCACCAATACTGCCGGATCACTTGCCTTGTCTCGTATAAGAGGAGCAATAGAGCGCACCACAATTCCTGAAGCCATAATAAAGATATGTGCTTCATATTCATAAAAATGTTCTGTAAGACTTTGCGTGAAACGATCATATACGATAAGCCGAACGTCCTGATAACCGTTTGCTTTGGCAGATGGTGTAAACAGGGCTTTAGCGTTTATAATGTCAGCACATTTAAAGGCCAGGCGAAGTGCATTTTCATTAAGAGTCCAAACGGCAATTTCTTTCTTATCCATTTGATCGTTCATTTTTTTCCTTGCCGTATAAAACCGATCTTGTATTTAATCTCTTCTTTTCGGCAAACACTTCTCCCACCATAATAAGAGCCTGTTTATGAATCCGCTTTTCGCTTATACAGGAAGAAATACCTCCGATTGTGGTTCTGATGATCATTTCATCGGGCCAGCCAATACGGTAAGCAATAACAGCCGGAGTCTTTACAGGATAATGCTTACTCAATTTTTCAACGACCGCATCCGCTTTATGGGCGCTTAAAAAAATAACCATAGTTGACTGGTGTGAGGCAAGTTTTTCCAGATCTTCAAGCTCCGGCACTGGTGTTTTTCCATGGCTGCGTGTAAACATTACCGTTTGTGTGCCGTCGGGAATCATAAATTCCGTTTTAAGTGCTGCTGCTGCTGCCATAGCCGAAGATATGCCAGGGATTACTTCATAATCAATTCCATCCTCATCCAAAAGCGCCATCTGTTCATAAATTGCGCCATAAATAGAAGGATCGCCGGTATGAATCCTTGCCACGTTTTCACCTTTTAAAACCGTTTGAACCATAAGTTGATGAGTTTCTTCAAGAGTCAGATCAGCAGAGCTGATAATATTTTCTTCCGACAAATTCGTATGAGGGAGAAATACGCTTTTCGGAACCAGAGACCCGGCATATATTATTATGCCTGCCGATCTGATCCGATTGACCGCCTTTAAAGTAATGAGTTCAGGATCTCCAGGGCCTGCGCCGATAAAGCTTACAATGGCCATAATATGTTTTTCTCCTTATATATTTTTCTTAATAATTACTGTGCTCATATAATGAGGTCGATATCCTGCGGAGATATCGGACAGAAAGCGTACTTTTTCTTCATTCGTACTAGCCTTTTCCACTACAAACGATGATTTAAGAAAACCTTTTTTTGCTACCAATTCCAAAATCATATCCATACTGGAATGCGCTTTCATAAGTACTACCGTTTCAAAAACATCCAGGCATGATTCAATCTGATCCATTGAATACGTTGCCGGCAATATTGCCAGTTTTTCTTCCGAATATACAAGCGGAGTACCGGATGCTGCCGCAGTTCCGCTGACAGAGCTTACCCCAGGAACAAAATGCATTGAAATGCCTTTTTCACAAAGTACCAAAAAAAGATTTCCGGCTGTTGAATATATGGTTGAACATCCCAGTGTAATAAATACACCGGATTCGTTTTCCTTCAACTGCTCCTGAACGGATTGTGCCGCCGGCTCCATTGCATCAAGTATATTTTGCGCTCCTTTTACCATTGGAAAATGAAGAAAAACTATCCGTTTGTTTTTCAAATCAATGCTATCTGAGATAATATTTAATGCCATGGATTCGGTTGAATTTTTTTTGCGAACCGGAACAAACAAAACATCACATTCTTTAATCAAGCGGATGGATTTTACTGTTAAAAGCTCCGGATCACCTGGGCCTAAACCGACAAAATATAAATTTCTTTGCTTCTCATTTTTCATTTTTTTATTCCAAACAGGGTTATCGGATTTTCAGGTTTAAGTGTATGATATTTGGCTATTGTATGTAAGCGGGAAATCTGAATACTTATACATTCAATCTCTTTATTAATTTGCTTAAAAAAGGTACGGACAACTTCAAACGATTCAATGGTTACGGTATTAACAACCATAATACCTTCACTTGAAAGGCGCTGATAACAAAGAGACAGCAGATCGGGCAGGTCTTCACCTCCACCGCCTATAAATACTCTGTCCGGTGCAGGCAAAGTTAAACACTCCTCCAGAGCATGCCCCTCAATAACGAAGACATTATTTACTTTATGCTTTTTCGCATTGGCTATAATATTTTCTATTCTTTCGGTATTTTTTTCAATACAAAACACCCTGGCATACGGATTAAGAAGTGCTGATTCAATTCCTACAGAGCCTGACCCTGCTCCTACATCCCATAATATTTCGGCATTGCCGAGTTTAAGCTTTGAGAGAGTTATGGCACGAATCTCAGGGTGTGTAATCATATTTGCATCATGTTCATAAGCATCATCGGGAAGGCCAAATTCTGCAGATATCCGAATTGAAGCAGCCGGATCAGGGTTTTGTACAACAAGAATATTTGGAACCCGGAATGTATTATATGAACATAGTTGTTGCAGTTGTCCGCTTTGTATAATTTCATCTTTTGTTCCCAGACATTGACACACATGCCCAGTCCATTTCTTTGTTTGCGGATATCTTTTAATAAGCTCTTGTATTATTTCATAAGGACTGTACGTATTTGAAGTTAAAATAACCCCTGTGTTATGATTCAATAATCTTAGCAAATCATCCGTGTGCGTACCGTGCCTGCTTATGATTACCGCTTCATCGGTTTTTAAGCCAAGCCTTGAAAGCGCTACCTGGGCTGCGGATATACCAGGATAAATTTCTACAGCATCTATGCCGAAGTGTTGAATTAAAGTATTTCCTATTCCAAAAAGCAAAGGATCTCCGGATGCAAGTACTGCAACATTTAAATTTTTCTTAATACACTGTTTAATCTCATCTATTAAAGACTCAATATCTCCGGTAATTAAAATGGTTTTTCCATTAAAAAACTTTGCCTGTTCAAGTTGTCTTTTACCGCCGATCAGCACATCGGCATTTTTTATATATTGACGTTTCTTTGAAGACATTGGTTCACCTGTTATATTCAAACCAATAACACGTATCTTGTCTTTATTTGTTATACTGCCTTTATTTCCCATTTTTTATAAAACTTCTCATGATAGTCCCATAGACAAATTGTGACCATAGGTTTTTGGTTTACAGTGGCCCAGGCATTTCCAATCGCCATCTCACCGATTATATCCACAAAAAGCGGCACTTCTTTATGTGCTGATTCAAAAATTTGCCTGGAATTATTAGCACCCTCTACAAACCGGCAAAATTCATCTGAAAGTCCGGCTTCAAATGCTGCTTTGGACAAATATTTAAAATCTATCAAGCCGGATTTTGCATGAGTGTATGCCATATTCATGGCCCATTTGCATAATTTACCAAAAAAACAAGAAAGAATAATATGTTCAAATCCCAGATCAGACGCTTTTTGTAATGCATATGAGAAAAAATCGGCTGTTTGCACAAAACATCTTTCACTAAAATGCTCATACATCTTCTGCGCCAATTTTTCACTTTTTCGGCCAGTAGATAAGATACAAATCTTTTGATTATCATATCGGGCGGATCTTAAGCATATATCGATTGTGTCCTGATAGCTTTTGGCAGAAAAAGGCTTAACAATGCCGTGTGTTCCTAAAATAGAAAGCCCCCCCACAATGCCTAATCTCGGATTAAGGGTTTTTCCTGCCAGTACTTCACCGTTTTTAACAAAAATAACGGCTGTCACAGAAAAAGCCTTATCTTGCGGCAGGCGTTTTTTTATTTCATGTTCTATCATTTTTAAAGGAACCGGATTAATGGCGGATTCACCTATATTTACAGGCAATCCGGGCCGGGTTACTTTTCCCACCCCTGCCCCGCCTTTTATTGTAATCCGATTGACTTTACTTTCAACAATAGTAACTTGCGCGCCGATTTGCGCACCATTTGTTATATCAGGATCATCTCCGGCATCTTTTATAACAATAGCTTCTATATTTATCCCTTCTTTGATTTGCAGGGATTTTATTGATTTAATATCAACGGACATATTTGCATTATTATCCGGCAAATCCACTAAAACGGCATTTGGCGGATTCCCGAAATATGCTTCAACAGCAGCCCCTGCAGCGGCAGCAGCACATGTTCCGGTAGTAAAACCTTCTCGCAGTTTATTCTTTTTTTCAGTGTTCATGCGAATGTTGGTGCAAATGGCTATGACCGCTTGCAAATTTCTTTGCCTCTTCAGGTGACATTTCCACAAATTCTCCCTGGCCTTCGGGAACAGGAAATTTTTCCCGCGGCAAAAGTTCTATTTCTCTTACATCAGGCAATTTTAAAGATTGCTCAATTCGTTTATACAATATATCCACAAAAGCTTCATCAAAGCCTAACTGTTTTCCATAAATCAGGCGGATACCAGGGTATTTTTCGGCCTCTTCTTTCATCATTTCAGGAATATCAAGCCGGATATGAAGTCCCATGTTCAAAAAATAGGGAATTAAGATTACTTCCGTTGCTCCTTTTAAAACACATGTCTTAAGTGTTTCCGGAAAATGCGGCCCGAGCCGTGACATATTACAGCATTCAACAATATCCAGTTGATATTTTTCTTCAAGCATCCGTGCAGCCGTCTCCATATCCTTTCCTGCACCAGGTACCCGGCTGCCGTGTCCGAGCAAGATAATTGCTTTCATTTATTAATTTCCTCCAATGCCAATATGGCAATTGCATTAACAGCCGCTACAACAAAAGTTGTGCCGCCGCGCGGGCCTTCCATTAATATATAGGAAAGATCCGTTTGCTTAATCATATCTTTTGTTTCAACAACATTAACAAAACCTACCGGCATTGCAAATATCAAGTCAGGTACAATGCCCTCCTCTTTTATAAGCCTTACAATTTCCCAAAGTGCAGTCGGAGCATTGCCTATACAAACAATGCCTCTATGGATTTTATCCTTAAGTGATCGTATATTAAAAATAGAGCGGGGCAAATTATGTGTCTTTGACAGCCTGGCAACTTCATTATCTGCAATATTGCAAAATATATTATCTTTTTCATAAACAGGATTAATTTGGGAAAGACGCTCTCTGGAAATACCGCTTTTTAGCATGGTGCTATCGGTTATAATTGCTGCGCCCCGTTTAAATGCTTCAATTCCTTTTGATATGGGATCTGCATTAAATTTTATTAAAGGCAAAATTGTAAAATCAGCCGAGGCATGTATCATCCTGCGTACAATTGCCCACTGCCTTAGATTAAAGCCATGCTCTCCCACTGTATCTTCTATTATAGCCAGACTGCGCTGTTCGATTTTGTAACCTGTCATTAAATCCATTAGCTTCTATCCTTACTTAGTTGATTTTACGATCTGCTTTCCATTGCTCTTATTATATCTCTTCTGGCTTCGCCGATTGTCAGCGGAATACGCTCAAACTGCAAGCCGTCTTCATTCTTTAATTTATAAACAAGCTCAGCAATCATGGGCAATCTGAGCTTTACTTCCGACATTTCCATGGGAGCCGTAAACACCTCTTCGGGTACGCCACTTCTTACAATCCGGCCACAGCTTAATATATAAAGTTTGGATAAAAATATCGGTACCAGATCCACGCTGTGTGTTGCCATTACGATTGTAACGCCGTTTTCCAGGTTAAGTTTTTTTAAAAGACTCATCATCTTGTATTCGCCCATCGGGTCAAGGCCTGCCGTCGGTTCGTCAAGCAGCAATATTTCATGGCCCATGGCAAGAAGCCCTGCTATACATGCTCTTTTTTTCTGACCATAACTTAAGTTATGAATGGATTTCTTCTCAAGACCATCAAGTTCAACATCTTTTAATGCACAAATAACACGATCCTTAACTTCAGAAACATTTAACCCCATATTTATCGGGCCAAACGCTATATCATCAAACAGGGTTGCAGCAAAAAGCTGATCATCCGGGTTTTGAAAAACAAGGCCTATCTTTTGATATATCATTTTAGGGCTAAGCTCTCTGATATTTTTACCATCAAGAAGTACTGTGCCTTCAGAGCCTTTCAGGAGCCCATCCATGATTTTAAGCAGCGTTGTTTTTCCTGATCCATTGGAACCAAGTACTGCTGCAAACTCTCCTTTTTTGATTTCAATGCTGATGTCTAAAAGAGCTTTTGTTCCATCAGGATATATTAAAGATACGTCTTTTACGCAAAGTCTTACATTATTTTCCATAGCACTCCGGCTGCAACAATTATAACTAATGCTATCGCAACTTCATTTATTTTAAAAGAAGCACTATGGCCAACAGGCATATTCCCGGTGTATCCTCTTTGAAACATTGCCTGGGTCGTTATCTGGCTGCGGTCAAAAGCTCTTATTATAAGTTCACCCGAAAGCGTTCCGAAAGAACTTAAGCCTAATCGGATACTGGAATAACCGAGTCTGTTTTTTTGTGCATTATATATAACACCTGCATCTTCAAAAAGAACAAAAATATATCTGTAGGTAATCATCAATAGCTCTAAGAACAGCGAAGGAATTTTAAACCATGAAAGACCTGTAATGATATCTGTAAAAGGAGAAGAAAATCCGGCAAGTGCAATAAGCGAAACAGCTCCTATAATGCGGCTTGAAAGCCTTATGCCTTCCATCAGGCCGTCTTTGTACCCGATAATGTCAATCCCTGCGATACTTACACAAAACAAAGGTTCGTGGCCTGTAAAAAAGAATTTTAAAAAAAGAAGCATAGCGGCTATAAAAAGGGGCTCTGAAAATCTGATAAGCATAACGCGTGAAGGTATATCAATAATCCTGCAAAGCACTATGGAAAGCACGGCTACAAATAAAGGAAATGTTATTCCATTGCTGCATAAAACCATAATCAGCAGTGAAAACGTTAATATAAGTTTGATTCTAACATCAACTCTTGTGAGAAGATTACTATTTTTATAATATTCGTCAAATAAATGCATATTGGTTTTTATCTAAAGTACTTTTTATTAGTCCTTCATTACGAGGGTTCAAGTGTTTATGGGTTCAAGGTTCAAGGGTTCCAGGGTTCCAGTGAAATCTTGTTTATATATAATATTTAACTGAAATCTTCGCCTAAATACTCGGGCTTTCCTTCCGGTCACCTGGTGGAACAATAAGCATCCTCCAGTAATATCCGCCGATAAATCCGCCTATTGTACCTGCCAGAAGAAATACAAATAAAAGCAGGTCTCCCTGATCCGTATTTATAAGAGGATCGCATGATTCCCGGCCATGTTCTTTTGCGTATTTCTCCACTACGGATTCATCAACGCCCGGCCACTTTTCCGAACTATAAACAAACGGCTGAAAGCAACAAACTACAATTACAGATAAAACAAAGATCATAACCATTTTGACCATAATTTTACTTTTTTCAGGCTTCATTGGCTACACCTCCCACCGGTTTAATTACTTTCATCTTTATGAGCAAATCTGGCCTTTTCTTGTACAGCAATACGACCATTCCGCCGGTGATGGCTCCTTCAAGTATTCCAAGAGGAAGCTGAGTAGGAACAAAAGCTATAATTATTTTTGTGAAAAGCGGCATAAAAGGCGAGCCGCCCATTATGCCTGAGGCCAGTTCAACCGAAGTGGAAAGATATGTGGCCCAGTCTGCTATTAATCCTGCTGCAAACCCTGCCGCAAAAAGATTTGTATTAAATCCGCGCAAGGTTTTAAAGGTAATATATCCGGCAAAAGATCCCATTATGCCCATAGATACTATATTTGCACCCAATGTGCTTAATCCGCCATGTGCAAGAAAAAGAGCCTGAATAAACAGAGCAACAGAAGCTACAAGAACACTTAATCCAGGACCAAGTAATATTGCAGAGATTCCGGTTCCGCATGGATGTGAACATGTGCCGGCGGTTGGAACAGGCATGGGCATGCATGAGATGATAAAAACAACTGCTGCTACAAGACCGACAAGAGGCTTGAAGGAAGGATCAAGACTTGAAAGCTTTTTTAACTTATATAAGCCATAAGCTACAAATGGCGCAGCGACAATAAACCATAAAACCGCCCAGTTGAAAGGTAATATTCCTTCGGATATATGCATTGCATAAGCGTTGTCAGTAAACATCAAAAAGATAAACGCTGATAATATAATAAAATGATTTTTAACATTTTTTAACGCTATGTAAGCTATTTTAAATACAATTCTCTTCATAAGCAGTTCTCCTGTTAAAAAGTTGATAGTAGTAACCTTTTGGGGGATGACCCCAAAAAAAACAAAAAAAAAATCCCCGGACCGATGTTAATCAATCCGGGGAATCCCATTTTTTTCCTCATGATCCTTGCAGTGCTCTCTTGTCCGTAAAAAACACGCAAACATCCAGGCAGGTCTTCTGACTCTCGGATCATTCATCCGGCTGCACCTTCCCATCACGATTATTCGTAACAGTGGTATCTTACAGCCTTTGTCCCCGATTACAGCGGCGGGCCCGCCCCCGAATTACACGGGGTTCCCTGTTCCGGCGGGTTGTAAAACCCCGCCCTACGATATATAATGTAGGGTGGTATTTAACACATACCGCCTTATGCTATTAAAGCACCTGGATTTATATTTATTGCCTATTAATAAGAATTAATAAGGATTCTTGTCAAGATAAATTTTCAACAGGAATTTTCAATTTAAATATGTCCACAGAAACTCTTTCGGTTCATAATCTTCCGCAAGGGCCAATCCTGCCATATTGCGCTTTCGCCAAATTTTGTGGCATCTGATAAAAGAAGGATCAATAAATCGTATAACCTCCCCGAGACAACTCAAATCCTGCTGTATGCGCCAATACAAATACATGGTTTTCTCCTTTTGTTTTATTATGACTTTACTTTCTACTCCGGCACATAAACCATAGAGCCGTCTTCCAGTTTGTATGCAATACCCAGCCTTTCCCCTTTGCCCTCCACCTTTTCTTTACTTACTTTCATAGCTTTGATTGTTTTGCCTTTTTTAGTGATTATTTCCATCTCCTGATTTACGGTGTTTTTTTTTAATATTGTTAACTCGGATTTTTCGCTGAATAAATCCTGAAGATGATACATACTGAAAAGAACCATAATAAGACCAACTATGAATACAAGCCCGATATCAAACAGATTGGCAACACCTGTCATGGGATCATCATCTGAAAAAGCAGGAGTTCCCAAACCCTTACCAACTACATTAACTCGGCGCTTTTTGAAGTATTTCATAATTTACTGTCTCCGTTTGTTGCGTAAGTATCTCGGTTGCAAGCTCCATATTCTTTATATCTTCTTCAACCCATCTATGCTTTACCGTGTAAAAGAAAAATGCTGCTGTGCCAATAGCCATTCCTACTACCGTTGTTGTAAAAGCAATAACAAGATCAGCGGAAAGCTTCGTCATATCTCCCTGCCCTAATGCCGCCAGTCCTGTCCCCATTGGAATAAGGGTTCCTATCAATCCCAGCGCCGGAGCCACTCTTACCATTATTCTCAGCCTGTCCATAGATTTCCAGACATTCAATGTTGTATCCTGCAAAAAGTTTTCTATTGCTATTTCCGTATCATTTCCTTCTACATTCAATTTGTTTAATGTTTTAACAAATTGATTCACACGATGAGAAATAAAAGATGAAGTATTACCTGTTTTTATAATAGCAGGAAAATCATGCGGGGAGCACCTTTTTAGTCGTAGCCGCTCAATCCATTCCGCAAAAAAAGTTCCTGCATAGATAATTACATATACTGTCAGTAACATCAGCAAGATAAGTACAGGATATAGCAGGGAAGAAGATATAAGGTATATAAAGGTTTTTACCAAAGCACCCGGATTAATCATGATATTCTCCCATTTATTCTTTTGGTTTTTACTGTAGTTGCAGCAAAGCCTCCAAGAAAAAGTACTGTAATAAATATTAAGTAAAGAAAGATTTGACCTGTCTGACCAACTGCCGAATCTGATTGATACATAGCTAACCGGTAAATTTTATCTACATCCGCAAATTGCGGCATGATTGTTACCGAAAGAATAAAATAGGCTGCAATTAGAATCATAGCCCCGCCAAGAAAGCTTTCAGCCTGTGAATCACTTCGTTTTTTTAAATAAACCATAACCAGCACACTAATTAAATTAATTACGATAAAGGCAAGATACAATAAAAGAACAACTCTCATCGGAAACTCAGGGAAAAAGGTTATAAGAAAACCAAGAGAAAAAAAAATCACTGTGGCACAAACAGGACAAGGAAGGGCCAGCAATAGCCATCCTTTGCTGCTGTTATTAGAAACGCTGTTTTTTTTCAGTAGCACTACACCCCATACGATAAGCATACCGGCCATAATAAGATGGATAAGCATCCCTGATTGAACAAAGTTTTGAATGGCCGCAAAATGCCTGATTAAATCTATTTTTTCCAAAATTACAGCCGATACCGTAAAAAGCAAAAGATATGTGAGAGCATACAGCAAACTCATTCCCACTTTATTGCGTACAGAATTCTTTTGAAACATATAATAGGATAAACCTATGCCTCCTTTTATCGCAAATATCCCGATGCCAAACAATACTCCCAGAATCAAACTCTTATAAATCATTTCCCTGCTCCTTTATTTGTGTTTTCTTCCCGATCCCCAGACAAACAGCACTATGATCAGAAGAATAAACAATGATGCCGCCCATTGAATGCCGGAAGATGTAAGATCCGTTGTATCATCTGCTTTATCCATATCCTCCATTTTATACCCTTCAACGGTTACAGGCTTTTCTCCATGAGCGGTTTTAGTTGCGGACTCTTTCTTGTTAACGGCAACATCCGACGACGAATCGGCAGATGCTTTCGGTGATATATTTTGCATTTCGGCAATCAATATTGTGCGGTCTTTGACCTGCTGATCCAGTGCTTTGCCTGCGGCCTGTTCCACAGCCAGCTTGAATTTTTCCACTATTTCAGGAGACAGCACCCCCGGCAAAGATATTATCTGTACTACCATTTGGTTAAGCATTGGATTATTGCAGGTATGATCGCAGCAAGCCACGCCCTTTTCGACTACATTTACCGCATATTCTGCTGCCAGTTTCTTTTTGATTTTTTCATCCGCTTTCCAATAACCTTTTCTTGCTGCTTCAAGCATACGGGCGGTCATGGATTGATAGGCCCAGGGATTTTCACGGTTGAAGAACTCCTTAATATCCTGACCATATTTGTCTTCTACATAAACCTCGTACGTCTGTTCCCATTTTGTCTTGTCAATAGCTTTGGGAGTGGTAACCTGCCAGCCCCACATATTTTCCAGAAAATCCGCCATTGCCCTGGCGCCTGCATATTTTTCCTTTTTCATCCCCTCAATCCATTTGGGATTCAGGTACCGGCTGCGCAACTCCCGGCCGATGGTTGCGGAAATCGGCTCTATATGTCCCTGCCCCATGGTTTTCTGCATGGATACATACACCTCAGGATCTTTTCCCGATTCCTTTCGCACAGCCATGGAAAGTCCGCCTAAGTATTGAAACATATCATCATTATCCATTGAGCCATAAAGATTCGAAGAAATAGAGTGAACGGTGGCATCCACTTTTTTCAGGTTTTGTCTGTATGTATCCTTAAGCGGCTTACCCCAGATATCCGATGAATACCCGTATGAAACCATGTTGATAAAACCCTGTTCGGCAACTACACTATCATTATCCCACATACCGCTTGAGCCTGTCATGTTATCTACCTTGGTTCCGTAAGCCCCAGGTTCTGCGCTGAAAAGCCGCACGGTGGACAGTTTCTCAGCCTCTTTTAGCGTGTACCCCTTTTCTATCAGTTGTTTACGTATTTGGACCGTATGGTTTTTAACAAAATTTTCCACATCACTAAGAGTCGCCGCCTGTTTAACAGCATTATCGAGCAAAAGCCCTGCCGTGGGAAACGTATCTCTGAAAAGACCCGACATTTGAAGCAATACATCGATCCGTGGCCTTTTCAACTGCTTTCCCAAAACCGGCTCAACACCCGTTACCTTATCACATTGATCCCAGACCGGTTTCATACCCAATAGCCGCAAGGCTGTGGCTACGTTGATTCCCTCATCTCTTATAGTTTCAACGGACCAGAGTATTATTCCTATCTGCTCAGGATATTTTCCGTTATTTTTTTTCCGGTATGAGTCAATCAATTGATCCGCCGCTTTTTTGCCGTTCTCCCAGGCTTCTTTAGATGGAACCTTATCCGGATCAAAACTATAGAAGTTTTTACCGGTGGGAAGACTTTCCGGGTTCCGTATCGGATCATTTCCTGATGCCGGTGGAATATAGCCGCCTCGCAAACCCCTGATAAGGCTGTTTCTTTCAGAAGGACCGCATTCCAAAAGCAGAGATTTATAGAAATCCGCAGCCTGATCACCTTTTAAAGCAATAGCCTTTGCAGTTTCTTCAAGGCCTTCTCCTGTTGGAGAAAGACCGAAAGTGTGCAAACCGTAAGGTATCATTTCAGTTTTAAGTTCAAGGATATAATGATCGATTATTTCCATGCCATCATCATCAAGACTTCGGATATCCAGATCTTTATCGATACCCAGTTTTACCGCCATATCCCAAATACGAACCATTCTGGCCTGTCGAATCTTTTCGGAAGAAGATGATTCATATTCACTGATCAAAGCTGCCAGTTTGGAGTATTCTCCATAGTCACCTCCTTTTTTAAAAGGTGGTGTTGCATGATCGATAATCACGCCCCGGCCCCGTCTTTTGGCCTGGATACCCTCCCCGACATCATCAACAATATATGGATACAAACTGGGAATATCACCGATAAGAACCTCAGGCGGACATGAAGCTGAGAGCCCGGCCTGTTTTCCTGGCAGCCACTCATGTGTGCCATGGGTACCCAGGTTTATCATGACATCGGGTTTAATTTTATTTTGAAGCCATAAATAAAAAGCCGTATATTGATGATGCGGATATAAAACAGTGCTATGAAAAAGTTTCTCAGGGTCATCGCTCCATCCTCTGGAAGGCTGAGGGGCTAAAATCAAATTGCCCAGCTTGATACAGGGAATTATAAATTTGCCGTTGCGGGTCATGATATCGGAATCATCGGGACTGCCCCAATCTTTTTCAATATTTGCGGCAAATGTTTTATCAACATCTTTTAACCATTTCTTATACTGCAAAAACGGAATAAACTCCACTTCACCTTCCCGTATCATTTTATCCAGTTCATCCGGTGCCCATGAACCTATATTGCGTCCCGATCTGATCAAAAGATCTTTAATTTTATCTTCCGACAGATCGCCATCAACAGTATATCCGGCCTGTTTCATATTACTGATGATTTCCCGGATACTATTAAATACATTAAGATAGCTGGCCCCGATATTTTGCTTGCCGCCACCATGGTTATAGTATATCAGTACTACCTTCTTGTCCTTATTTGCTTTTTGTTTCAACCTGTGCCACAAAGCCGTGCGCCTGGCTTGTTTTTCCACCAGAGATGTTACCGGTATGTAATGGTAGGCATTAACTTTCCCGGATTCTGTTGCCACACGTTCTTTAACTCCCATCACGGTCGGCTCTATCAACCCGGAAAGCTCCGGTACGCCAAATTGAAGTGATATTTCTGCGGGAGTAACGCCTTGTTCGGATGCCATCCATTCTTCTCCGGTTGAAAAGAAAAGATAAATAGGACTAAATACCGGTACATCGGCTTTTTTCAGCACATCCATTGTGTGTGCCGATAATCTGGAACTGAACTTGAAAGTAAATCCGGTAATGGAACCAAGATGAGTTTTTAGCGGTTCGGCGGAAATAAGACGGTCAACGGCCAAATCCCAATCTTTCATGGCCCGCATGAGCGTTATAGTATTAATGCCGTTTTTTTCATATGCCCGTATCAGGGCATTAACAGGAGCCTGCTTATTATCAACAGGAAAAGTAGGAAATATTATAGTCAGATCCCACAACTTGCCCGGCTGGTAGTGACCGCTTTGACGGTACCATTTAATATAATCTTCAAGGGACTTAAATATCTCAGGAGCATCAGGATGATAGAGCCCGTTTTCAGGCGGAATAACCGCAGGGACAAACCGGGTGGCCAATTTCAGATCCTTTTGGGATAAGAAAAGAATCAGGTTTTTAAGATTGGCGGAAGAAGTAAACTTATAATAGTTTCGGACATCCTGATCCATGATAAAACCTGCATCAAGATAATCCTTAAGCTGACCGGACATTCGAACTGCATAGATCCTTACGCCCGGATTGATTGCTGCTTTTTTGGAAATGAGCCATTTACCAAGATGACGAGGCATAATATCAACTATGGCAATATCCATGCGCTTAATAAAGTCTGTGGTCAGGTTTTTATCAATGTCCTCCTGAGTAAAAATTCCGATCTCCACTTCCGGAAGATTGATCATCTTAACTGCCTGCAAGCAAGTATATGCGTCAGAATCACCTACAAAAAAGCCTATCGCATACCGCGCGGCATTAGCCGTATCAGCAGAACATATAATAGCAATTACCAGTATTGCCGACAGAATAATTATATTTTTCCTAATTTTCATAATTAAATTCATAAGAATTCAAGTATATACTCATTAAAAACCCACACTGATTCCGGCTTCAACATAAGCACCATCCTGTATATAATAATAGTTTCTGGGCTCCCCATCTGCTCCGGTAAGCCTTCCGGTCGTGTTGGAAACATATTCTATCTTTCGGTCAAAGATGTTTTTGCCAAGAACCCAGATTTTCCAGTTATTCACTTTGTAGGAAATATTGGCATCACAAGTGGTCTTTGATGAATATTTGATTCGGTTTAAATAATCTACATATTGAGATCCTGTATAATTTACATCTACACCAAGCTTGAGCCCTTCAAAGGGATAAAAATCAAGCCCCACCAAACCGCTGTATTCAGGAACATGATCTACCCGATAGCCGTCCAGATCCCTAAAGACCCTATCATTGGACGGGTGGTCATATACCACCATCTGACCTGATTTCCATTCAATCTTCTGATACGTTCCGGCAAGCCGATAGCCGAAGTAGCGGCATAACCGTCCGTCCACCTCAAGTTCAATGCCTCTTGCCTCGGCCTCCCCCACATTCTTTTGCCCATAGGAAGTTGTGGCTGGGGGATTATAAACAGTGGAGAATTTATCATTATATTCTGTGAAATAGGTAGTCAGATTGATGTTTATTGTTTTATGTAGCATATTACGGTAGCCGATTTCATAAGTCAGTGACTTTTCCGGTTTCAGATCCTCAGGCCGGTTAAGATCTCCGCCGCTTTCCGCGGCCCAGGCATAATACCGGGGCGTGGGAAACCAGTAATTCCTTCCCGCTGAAATATAGACAGTAGCCTTCTCGCTGAAACGATAGGACGGGGCTATCAGCCAGCTATACATTGTATTGCTCTCATCCACCTTGTTCGGAACCCGGTCCTTAAAATCAATTTCAACCCGGTCGACGCGGCCACCGATCTTGAGTCCCCAGTGTTCACTAAGAACCAAGTCATTATCCCAGAACACGCCATATTGCCGTTCTTCAAAATCAAAGATGGAACTGTCCGTATCTTTTGCCGGATCATAGGGGTAGATTCGAAAATTAGAAAACTCAATATCCTCAAAGTTCAAGCCAATGGAGGGTGTGTAACTGATTGCCCCTATGTTAAAATCATACCCCCCCGAAAGTGTTGCCGTATAGGTATCCTGTTCCTTGTCGTCATGATAGACGCTGGTGGGGCTAGTATACAAAGCATAGGATCTGCGGTAATCTTCCTCATAACCTGTCCAGGATATGTTGGAATCTATAAACAAGCCGTTGCCCTTGTGGGAAAACTCAAAAGCTGCAGTTGCGATGTCCTGATCCTTTGAGTTGTGCCAGATCAGGGTCGGATCGGTTTCGCTCCTGGGGAAATGAATGTCCCGGCGATAATTTTCCTTCTGCCATTCGAATTTTGAAAACCCGTCAACGGTGATCTGATCATGTGTGATATAATTTCCCCGGATGCCGATACGGGTTTGATCCGATAGATTGTAACCCACCTTTACAAGGGCGGATATACGATCTTCTTCCTCTTCTTCATAACCGTCAGTACTGTAATTTGCGGTATTAACAAAATAGTCCCACCGATTTACGCTTCCCGAAAATCCCGCATATTCATTATGAGTATTCCATGATCCGTAGGAAACCGACACATCACCGTTAAAGACGCCGGTTTTGCCTTTTTTAGTGATAACATTAATCACACCCCTGGCAGCTCCAGGCCCATAGGCAATCCCGGCAGAGCGCAGAACCTCGATTCTTTCGATCTGTGAAACAGGGATAAAGCTGAATTCATCATACCGGTAATCACCAATCTTCTGGGGCACGCCATCAATGAGGATAACGGGTCCCCCGGCCATAGAACTCTTGGTACCCCGGATGGATATAGCGGAGTCTTTTGCGCTGACATTATCGACTCCCGGAATCTTGCTGATTGCCTCGACAATATTTTTCGCACCCATCTCTGATAGTTCCTCAGCCGTTATAACTGAAATACTAGCCGGTATATCAATCATTTTACTTTTATTGGTTGATGTGACAACGATTTCATCCATAACGTGGCTTGCGGTTTCTTCAGCACATAACTGTTTGACCGAAATAAATATTAAAACAGTGATTAACCATATTATAAATACTTTGTTATAACCCGATAATTTAAGATTATTTAGCTGCACCACTTTACTCCTTTCATGATAACTCTATTCACAAATCAATATCAGGTTAAGGCGAATATAATACTTTTTAATATGACGGTAATTTGTAAAGTATAAATTCGCCATGCGCATAATGCAGGATTTCAAGCTATGCCATATAAGACATTGTTAATATTATATATAAATATTACTATCGCAGAATAAAATAAAAATCCCCGGACCGATTAAATCGATCCGGGGAATCCCTTTTTTATCCTCATGATCCTTGATGCGCCCTCTTGTCCTCGGAAGACACACAAATATTCAGGCAGGTCTTCTGACTCTCGGATCATTCTTCCAGCTGCGCCTTCCCATCATAATTATGCGTGACAGTGGCATTTAGCAGCTTTAGTCCCCGATTACAGCGGCGGGCCCGCCCCCGAATTTCACGGGGTTCCCTATTTGCTCATTATGAGCACCTGAATACTATTGTTTTCTTTAATACGAGTTTATAAAGAGCTATGTCAAGATAATTTTCAATTTACTTATAAACCATTTTCAAATAATTTATTCTTTATTTTGAATAGATTATTATAATTGCTATTACTTGCATCAATTAAAAATGACTAAGTGGTTTACCAATATGGTCAACCCAGATATCTACGAAATCATCATATTCCGCAGTACCTTTAAGAACCGGAACACATGTAATACCGTTTATTGTTAAAATAGATTTCCAAGAATCTGCTTCATCTCCTGCCATGTCGTTCTTGGCATGATCTCCGGCTACCGACATAAAGGGTATCAAATATGCTATTTTTATCTTTTTTTGAAGCAGCAATTCTTTTATCAGACCGATTTCTGGATAACCTTCCACTGTGCCGACGAATATATTAGGATCTCTAAGCTGTAACTGGAACATCAATGCTGCATAGAAGGCATTAGATGGATGGTGGGTGCCGTGTCCCATTAAAACAACGGCTTCGTCTTTTTTCCTGTTTTTGGGTATGTATTTTATTATGGCATTAACCGTCCTTTGCATATCATTCTGGCTTGCCAAAAGAGGATATCCCAGCACAATTCTTTGGAATCTTCCCATCAATTTGAATGCTTCCACAGTTCTTCTTAAATCGTGATATTCTGCCCCGCCGATGGTGTGCAGGGATTGAACAGCCACATGAGTAAATTTTTCGTCTATCATCTTCGCTAAGGCAACTTCGGGTGAATCCAGCAATTTCCCTTGCTTAGCAAGTTTATCCCGGATGATATGAGACGTATATGCCCAGTAAACCGGGATATCGGGATAGGTGGCCTTAACCTTTTTATCGATGTTTTGAAATGAAACCTGGGCTGATGCTTCGCTTGATCCAAAAGCAACCAAAAGAATCCCTACCTTCTTCGAATCAGTGCGAGCATGACCGCTTGCAGCATAAGCATAACCTGAAAGCACAAAAAATATAAAAGCCGTCATCAAACTGTACAATTTTAATCTTCTCATTTTTTCTCCTTTTTTTAAATTGTTTTAATCAATTAAAAATATGAACATTGCATGTAACTATCGTCTGCGCCGCGATCCCCAAACAAACAATCCAATCAATAACAGGACAAACAGTGATGCCGCCCATTGGATGCCCGATGAACTCAAATCCGTAGTTTCATCTTTAGTATCCATATCCTGCATCTTATAGCCCTCAACTTTTTTTGCATCTTTCTGGATTTTACTACTACTCTCATCCACAGGCTTTTTCTTTTCTTCCTGTCCGGTGTTTTTCTCATTCGTTCCCGGCCCGGCACTAAGTTCGGCCAACAGTTCTTTTCTATCCTCGGTCTGCTTATCTAAAGATTTGGCAGCCATTTTCTCTATTGCCAGCTTGAATTTTTCCACTATCTCCGGCGACAATACACCAGGCAAAGAAATAATATTTACTACCATCTGATTAAGCATGGGATTGTTGCAGGTATGGTCGCAGCAGGCCACACCTTTTTCGACTACATTGATCGCATATTCGGCGGCCAGCTTGCGGGTGATTTTTTCATCAGCCTGCCAGTAGTCCTTGCGAACCGCTTCCAGCATGCGGGCAGTCATTGATTGATATGCCCATGGATTTTGCTTATCAAAAAACTCTTTCAGCTCCATGCCATACTTATCTTCCACATAAACATCATATACCTGCTTCCACTTGGCAGCATCCACAGCATCACGTACCGTAACCTGCCAACCCCAAAGGTTTTCCGCAAAATCAGCCATCTGGCGGGCCCCGGCATAATTGTCCTTTTTCATCCCTTCAATCCACTGGGGATTTAAATAGCGTGTTCTAAGCTCCCTGCCGATTGTTTTGGCCACATCTTCAACCATCAATTCATCTTTTTTACGATGCATTGTAACCATAGTATCAGGCGCTTCGCCTTTCACATTCTTCACAGCAAGTGACATGCCTCCCAGATACATGAAAAAATCATCGGTATCGATGATGCCTATCACGTTGCTGGAACGCGAATGAACAGCTATATCCACACCGCGAAGGTTTTCCGCAAATGCTTCTTTTACGGGCACAGCCCATTTCCCCCGGCCCACAGCAAACTGGGTACGGTTCATATAGATGTCGCTGATAGCTTTATCTGATTCCCACAGTCCCGAAGCGCCCACCATCTCTTCCACCCCGTTTCCATAAGAACCGGGCTTTTCAGTAAATATCCGAAAACGTGACTGCTCTTCAGCCTCTTTTTCATTCATACCTGAAGCAATAAGCGCGTTTTTAATAACTGCCTTGTTTTTCGCAAGAAAATTTTCTATATCGGTCTGGGCCATTGCTTTTTGTACTGCTTCATCCAGAAATATGAGTTTATTTGGAAACATATCACGATACAAACCGGAAGGATTTATAAGCACATCGATACGGGGACGACCAAGTTGTCTTCCCGGAATTACACAGCTGTCTGTTACACGTTCTGTAGCATCCCAGACCGGCTCCACACCCATAAGATACAGTATCGTGCTTTCATTAACACCTTCGTTACGGGTGGTCTCGGTTGCCCAAAGCACCACACCTACTTTTTGCGGATATTTGCCATCCTTTTTCAACTTCTCTTCTATCATTTGCACGGCAGCCCGTTTACCGATTTCCCAGGCCGCTTTGGATGGTACCTTTGCCGGGGAAAATCCATAAAAGTTTTTACCGGTGGTAATAGCTGCAAGGTTTCGTAATGGATCATTGCCTTCTCCGGCAGGCACATATTCTCCGCGTAAGGCGCGGATAAAATTATCCATCTCCCTGACAGGAGAAGCATCCAAATCCCGTTGCACCTGATTTATATCGGCTTTCGGATTCTGCTTCATTATCAGCTCAACTGTTTCCGATGCCGCATCAGGGTCATAGGCTTTACCATATGTATGTAAACCGTAAGGAAGTGAATTGTTGTCAATCTCATGAAGATATAGATTAATTTTCTTCATCGCATCTTCATTCATATCGGTTATTGCAAGATCAGTCGCAATCCCGGTTTCTTCCACCAGTTTCTTCATTTTCTTCATGTATTCGGGTGCAGTTTCGCTGCCGCCTGTTTTGGCAATTTCATATTTTTGATACAGATCTTGCAATTGACTGTATTCATGGTAAAGATCGGCTTCTTTCATTGGAGGAGTCAGATGATCAAGAATTACTCCCCTGCCCCGGCGCTTGGCTTCAATGCCTTCTCCTATATCATCCACAATATAAGGATATATATTGGGAATACTTCCGGTCATAATCTCCGGTGGATCTGATGGCGCAAGACCGGCTTGTTTTCCCGGAAGCCATTCATAAGTTGCATGTGTCCCCAGATGTACCATGGCATCGGCTTTAAATTTTTCCGAAAGCCAGAGATATGCCGCAATATACTGATGGTGAGGATAAAGAGTAGTATCATGATACAGTTTCATGGGATCATCCGTCCATCCGCGGGCCGGTTCAGGCAATAATACTATATTGCCGAATTTCACCATGGGAAAAACCATATTACCGTTTTTGGTCATGATAGTACTTTTTTCAGGCGGACCCCATTGGGCTAACACCGGTTTTTTGAATTCTTCAGGCAGCCTGTCAAACCATTTTTTATATTCCGTCAATGAAACCTGCTCTGCATCACCGGCCGCAAGCATTGCATCAAGCTCTCCGGGAGCCCAGGAACCAATATTTCGCCCACTTTTTAAAATAACTTCTTTAAGCCCATCTTCCGTTAGCTTATCCGTATGTTTGATGTTGTAACCTTCCTCTTGCATCCGGTTCATAATAACCTGAAGGCTTCTAAAAACATTCAGATAGGCGGCAGCAATATTTTGTTTACCCTGGCTGTGATTGTAATAAATTATGGCTATTTTCTTTTCGGGATTGTGCATTCGCTGAAGTGCCGCCCATTTTTTAAGGCGCGGGATAAGAAGTTGAATAGTTTCATCTATAGTTTCATATACATACAGACTCCTGCCGGTTTCAGGATCAATAATTTCCTTCTTTCCTACCAACACCGTTGGCTCGATTGCTGAGGAAAACTCAGGTGTGGATACAGCCCAGACAGTTTCCATGGGGCCTAAACCCACCTCGCTTTTTCGCCACTCTTCTATGGTTTCGCCGTAAGGGCGGATTACATTAAAAACCGGCACATTCAAATTTACAAGAGCTGCACGGATTTCATCATTGATACAGGAAGAAAACTTCATTGTAAAAGCCAGAAGTAAATCAACCGGAGCTTTCCCGTCAACAGGTTTTAAATATTGATTAAGGACCATTTGAACAGGGCCGAAACAGGCAAGTACATTAAATCCTGAGGCTTCAAGCTTTTTGATCAAATCATCGGCTGCTTCAACCTGACCTTCTTTTAAAGTAGTACCGTAGAACATGATACCAACCCAGGGATTATCAAGCTTATAACCCGAACGGTATTTATACCAACTTTTATAGGCAACAGTTTCAGAAAATTTATACGGCGCATCCGGGTGATGGATACATAGTTCCGGCACCATTTTTACTTCTTCAAATTTAATCTTTGGATCAATATGACGGTGTACTGCCATACGTACCATATTAACCATATTGGCAATGCTTTTATTATGATAGTAGTCAATAATCTTTGAATCAAACAGATATCCTTTTTTAGCCAGTGCTTCCGGATCACCCGCCCTGTTAAGTGCATAAACTGCCCGACCGGCTATTAATTTCTCATCAGCCATATAATTTGCCAATTCAGGCATCATTACATTTACAAAAACAATTGATGATCCGGTGATAAAGTTTTTCGCCGTTTTATCCGCCTTCAAATCTTCAAAAGTAAAAAACCGTGTTTGAATAGATTTTGGAAGATTCAATTTCTTTACGGCCTGATTAACCTGATAGCTATTGATATCTACTTCCAGAATAGAAATATTTTGTGCATTCGCTTTTGAAAACATGACAAAAAAGCAGCAAGCTGCAATAAGCCACACTCTTGCATTGTAAACCCGAATACTGATCATTAATAAATCCTTTTTTCTTCTTTTTTAGCAATACTGGTCAAAGGTACCATCAACCCCAAAAAAAAATCCCCGTACCGATTAAATCGATCCGGGGAATCCCTTTTTTGTCCTCATGATCTTTGATGTATCTTCTTTTCCTCGGAAGACACATAAACATTCAGGCAGGTCTTCTGACTCTCCCGCTCTTTTGACGGCCTTCCCATTCCGATACGTCTGAACAGTGGCACACAAAGGTCAAAAGAGTTCCCTTTCTAAAGAAAAGGTCAGGATTACAGCGGCGGGCCCGTCCCCGATTTTAACGGGGTTCCCTATTCGCTCGATATGAGCACCTGAATTTCAAACTTATGTTCAATAATTATATGTAAAATATTGTTATCATAAACCTCACATTAACTTATTCCCTGGATTAAAAATTAATATTCATACCTGCCAGAAACCTGAAACCATCATCAGGATATCCGGCATGATGTTCATAATCGGTATCAAACAGGTTATCGACATGAACAAATACTTCGCACGGCCATGACATTAAGGCTAAAGGATGAATTACTTTCAAATTCACTACTGCATAGCTATCAAGTTTTTGTTCCTGAGGTGTATCAGGGCTGCTGTATTGACTGCTGACAGCTTTAAATATTGTTTCAATTTTTGTTTTTGTTGGCAGAACAAATTTTCCTGTAATTTTGAAGTTATGATGCGGTGCCTGCGAGAGCTCGCCCCCCGTTTCCTTATTTTTGGTATCCTGATAAATGTAAGACAGATCCGTGGAAATATTTTTTGTTAATTCAGACTTTAGCGCTAATTCCACACCCTGTTTATAGGCACGTGAAATATTGACAGGACGATAAATATGATCGTTTCCCCTTTGATAAATGATAAGATCACTGGTATTTGTTCTAAAGAGTGAAGCATTAAAAATCGTATCCTTTCTGATTTTATGCTCCATACCCAGATCAAAGGAGTATATCTTTTCTTCATCTAAATCCGGATTTCCTCTTACCTGGTCGATAGAACCATGACTGGGCTGGTATAACTGATTAAAGGAAGGGGTTTCCACGGAATATCCGGCATTCGTTTTAACTGTAGTATTTGCTCCCAAAGCATAACTCAATCCGGCTGTGAATGCAGGAAATTCACCGAAATCATTGGTATGATCCCCTCTTACACCTAAGCTGGCTGTAAAATTGTTAAATTCCTGGTCATGCTGAATGTGAAGAGAAACTTTTTCTCTGTGATGATCTCCGGAAAGATTATGGTCAACCCTGTTTGTTTCAACAAGACCCCCCAGACGCAAGGCGCAAAACCCATTCTCAGGTGTCCATATAGTCTCACCACTTATACCTGCCTTACGTGCATCCAGTGTTGACCGCACCCCGGACTGAGACTCGTCATTAAGATCTTCTATATCCAGATATGTCTTTACTTTATATTCCCTAGTATCATCTCTGATATTATTTACATGAAAATCCATAGCTCCTTTCTGGTAACGCTGTCTGGCATCCGGAGTTGGATTGTCGGTGGGGCCTGGGGAACCATGGTAGGAATGATAATACTTGCCGTTTAAGTCATACCGGATTCCGGATTGTCCTTCCGTTTGCCAATTAAAGCTGGCATTTCCGCTGTCGCTGTCGCTATTTGACCTTTTTCCGTCTTTATGACCGGCGCCTGTTGTAAATAATACTTTTCCCTGATCCTGATGCACCATATAGGCAGCACTTATATTTGCAGTACCATAAGATCCGCCATTTATTTTAACGCGGGCATAATTTTCTTTCTTTTCCGAATTCCTGCCGGAAGAACCTTTGGTTACAATATTTACAACCCCAGCAGCTCCTCCAGGTCCCAGCCAAACAGGAACAGGAGGTTTAAACACAGTAATGCTTTTGACAATCTCAAGGGGAATACTTCCCAAATTTACCCCGCCATATTGTGCGGAATTAATAGGCCTGCCATCTATCAATACCAATACAGAACCTGAGCCTCCACCGCCCCGAATGGAAATCCTTGCTCCCATACTACCCTGACTCTGTGTTACATCTACACCCGGCATTGAATCAAGTACTTCCCCAACTTCAAGAAAATTCCGTTTTATAATCTCATTACGGTCAATTTGCACAACATTTTGAGGATGATTTTTTACGTATTCGGAAAGCCGCTCGGTAGTAACATAGACTGTCCCCAACTTATAAACCACAGCATCATCAGTATCCGAATCTTGTTGCGCATAAATTGTATTTGCCAGACATAGACACAGTAAAAAGCAAAAGATAAATGATATTTTTGTGTTATCCCATTTCATTAGTAAACTCCATAAACAACCGTAAAGAATATGTATTAAAACTGTTAAAAAGCACCCGTCTTCATTTCATCCTCTCCTATTAAAAGAGAAGTGATCAGATCCGTCAATGCACAAAAAAAAATCCCCGAACCGAAATTAATCGATCCGGGGATGTCCCTTTTTTATCCTCAGAATCCTTGCAGTGCTCTCTTGTCCGTAGAAACCACACAATAATTCAGGCAGGTCTTCTGACTTTCCCGCTCTTTTGACAACCTTCCCATTCCGATAAATCAGAACAGTGGCACACAAAGGCCAAAAGAGTTCCCTTTATTAATAAAAGGGCAGGATTACAGCGGCGGGCCCGTCCCCGAATTTCACGGGGTTCCCTATTCCGGCGGTGTGTAAAACCCCGCCCTACATCGCATAACGTAGGGCAGCATTTCACATGCCGCCATATGCTAAAAAGCACCTGAATATATATTTTCTACTCTAATAAGAATTAAAATATATTCTTGTCAAGAAAAATATTATTTTAAGCGCTCCCGTAAAAACTCTCCCAATATAAGACACCATAACAAAAAATTATTCCCCCATTTTTTTTCTTGACATTACTTTTTACATATCATAGCAAGTGCTCATGTAAAGGTGCTCTTAATTGAGCTTAATAGGGAACACCGTTTGAATCGGTGACGGGCCCGCCGCTGTGATCGGGGACGAAAGCTGCAAGAGTGTGCCACTGTCCATATGGATGGGAAGGCGTAGCAAGTAGAGTGATCCGAAAGTCAGAAGACCTGCCTGCATATATAGGGTTTACGGCCGCGAGGACTGCGCCGTTTCCGGTTGTTAAGTATTTTTAAGTCTGTGGATAAAAAAGGGTAATCCCGGGCCGATTTAATCGGTTCGGGATTTTTTTTTGGGCTGACGATACTAATCGCCTTGAGCCTTGATCTTCAACCATCCGGCAGGAGAATTGCGTGTGATAAGAAAAAATCTTTTAATACTATTAATAGCAAGTATATTTCTTCTTTCGGTTAATTCATCCGCAACAGCAGATAATACGGTTTTGCGTTTGGATCAACCGGTACAACAATCAATAAAAATCCGGCAAGCCACCCAACAAGAAGAAGAAAGTTGGCGTTTTGAGAAAGAAAAGCTGATAGCCGGGTACGAAGAGCTTCAGAAACAACAAGAGCAATTAAAAACCCGAAAAGAGCAATTGAATCAACAAATCGAAACAACTCAAACACGTTTGGCTGCCAAGGAAAAACAGCTTACCGATATCGAACAGATCACTGCTCAAGTCCGGCCGTTTTTGGATGGAATCATAAATAATATAGAGTTACAGATATCAGACAGTCTGCCTTTTTTAGCAACCGAACGCAATCAGCGGGTAGAAAAACTAAAAACCATTATGGCCGATCCAAGTATAGATATCAGCGAGAAATATCGAAAAGTAATGGAAGCACTTTTGATTGAAGCCGAATATGGCTTTACTATAGAAACTTACCAGCAAACAATTAGTTTCGAAAAACAAACCATGCTAGTTAATATTTTTCGCCTGGGAAGGCTAAGTTTGTTTTTTCAGAGTCTGGATCAAAAACATTGCGGTTTTTATAACTTGTCAACAAACACCTGGCAAACCTTATCCGGGTCCTACAACCGCACTATCAAAACGGCCATTGATATCGCAGCCAAACAGCTGCCGGTGGAACTGCTTACCCTGCCCATAGGAAGGATCGCAAAGCAATGAAGATACCTATAAAATTGATACTGTTTATACTCATAAGCATATGCTGGGCCCCCTTTCCTATACATGCTCAGGACATGCGGGATCTATCCATAAAAATCCGTCAGACCAAAGAAGAATTAATGCAAAAAACGACTGCTGAAAAAACCGCTTCCGAAAAGGAGGCCGCCTCAAGCAAGATAAAAATAATGGAGAACCGTGAAAAACTTAAAAACGCAATTGCTAAGCTTGTTTCTACAAACCAAAAGCTGGATAAAGAAGTTAATGCTTTGACCTTTCAGCAACAACAATTGGACGAAACAGAAAATATGCTTACCCAAAAACTGAGCCAAACAGACAGCATGATCAAAGAGCTGGTGGGAGTGATCCGGGTAAACGCAAAAGATATTCATGCAATGGTCACACAGAATCTGCAAACTGCTCTTAGCAAAAATAGCTACTCATTTCTTGAATCCATTAACCGTGAATCTCAATTTCCGGGAATGGATGATGTACGAGGCCTGGCACAAGCACTGTATGACCAGATTGAATCTTCAGGTTCAGTGGTTCGTCAAAAATGCATGATCATTGACCGGGCCGGGCTGGATGCAAACGCAGACATACTTGTTTTGGGCCCTTTTACTGCTGCTTACCGTGTCGGTAATGAGACAGGATTTTGCAATTACTCCCCTGCCGGCCGAAAACTCTATGCCCTTTCCCGTCTTCCATCAGGCCGAATGCAGAAAAATATTTCCCGCTATATTGAAGGTAAAAACGAAGCGGTAACCATAGATATTTCCCGCGGGGGAGCATTGCGACAGTTGACTCATGATCTTAGTCTCCGTGAACTTATCCCCAAAGGCGGCCCCATAGTCTGGCCTATCCTGATAATATTTGCCCTAGGGTTGTTGATCATCTTTGAACGTATCTTTTTCCTGTTGCATAATAAATTTGATGCCAACAGCCTGATCCGGCAAATCGAAAATTTATTTGCTGAAAACAAATGGCGGGAATGTACTCAAACTTGTGAGCTGCACATAAAAAAACCGGTGGCACGAGTGATAAACGCAGGCCTGCTTTGTTGCGAAATGCAGCGTGAAGAAATGGAAAATGCCTTGCAGGAAGCAATTTTAAAAGAGATTCCGCCTATGGAACGGTTTCTGTCCACACTTGGAATGCTTGCTGCAATTGCGCCGCTTCTGGGTCTTTTGGGCACAGTCACCGGTATGATCGAAACATTCCATGTAATAACTCTTTATGGCACTGGCGATCCACGGCTTATGTCAGGCGGCATATCGGAAGCCCTGGTAACTACCATGCTCGGCCTTTCGGTGGCAATACCTCTGATGCTGTCCCAAACACTTTTAAACCGTGCCGTAGACAAAAAAATAGGGGAAATGGAGGAAAAAGCCGTGGCCCTGGTTAATATCATTCACAAAAACCGGGGGCAGCGTGATTGAAATTCTGTTTAACGAATATTTGCACCTTGAGGATTATTTTATAGCAGGCGGCATTACTATGGTTCCACTGGCCGTGGTCAGTCTTTTAATGTGGTTGCTTATTGTTGACCGGGCTTTTTTTTTCAGACGCTTATACCGCAAAAACATGAATCTTAAAACTGCGTGGGAACATATCAATGAAAATCGTATGCCTGATCCCAAAATATACCGCGGAGCAATATCACTTTTGGTAGCAAGATTTTTGCAACAACGAAGCAATGACCGCATTCTTGACCGTTTTATTTTAGATGAAACCGTATTGACCATAAACCAAACATTGGTAGAACACTTGTCCTTCATCGGGGCGCTTGCTGCCTTGGCCCCGCTTTTGGGACTGCTTGGAACAGTTATTGGCATGATCGGCACTTTCGACATTTTATCCGCCTTCGGCACCGGCAATGCAAAGGGCATGGCGGGAGGCATTTCCGAAGCACTGATTACTACACAAACCGGTCTGCTTATTGCTATTCCGGGAATGTATATGAAAGGGTTTTTAGAACGCCGTGCACAAAATCTGCAACAGCACATAGCCCGTGCAGGCTATTATCTTAGAAGGAGATTGTAATGCTTAACATAACTGCTGCAAGACGTGGCAAGAGATCAGTTAGCGAACTGAATATGGCGCCACTGATCGATATGGTATTCATCCTGTTGATTTTCTTTTTAGTAACCACAAGCTTTGTAAAAGAAACCGGCATCGATATCAACCGGCCTACAGCCTCAACTGCAGTTGTAAAAAACAAGGCCACTATTTTAATAGCCATTGACCAGAGCAACAGGATTTTTATGGATCATCGGGAAATTGACCCGCGCGCCGTCCGCGCCAATGTGGAACGGGCCCTGGCCGAAAACCCCGAAGGCGCTGTTGTGGTAGTTGCAGACAAAATCAGCAGCACCGGTATCGCCATTCAGATAATGGACGGATGCCGCCTGGCAGGAGCTAAAAATGTCGCCCTGGCGGCAAGCATACCTGAAGGATCTTAGGAGAAGTATTTCATGACAAAGGGGAACCAATCGAAACAATCCGGATATTTTGACGAGTTCTCCAGGCAAAAGCGGGGAACCTGGATTTGGTCAGGATTCACTGCAACAGGAATAAATCTGATCCTGTTTCTTCTTATGCCCCACCTTATGGACACTTCGCCACCCGGTTTATCTATAGAAACCATCGTACCCCAAGTTAACGTAATCAGGGTTAAAAGGCCGGAAACCGAAGTAAAACGCAAAACCGTCAAACCTCCGGACCCGCCCAAAACAAAACCTGATAAACAACCCAAAGCATCCCGGCCAACAGAAACCAGACTGACACTGCCGTTTACAATCAATCCGCGGCTGCCCGGCGGACCAGCCACTTTGGATTTACCGACTTTTAAAAGTGCTCCGCCAATCGGTCAGACGGATATTTTTTCCACAGGTCAATTGGATGCTCCCCTGACAACTTTGGTTCGCATTCCTCCTGTGTACCCCTTGCGGGCCAGGAGGCGCAGCATCGAAGGTTGGGTCAGGATCTCGTTTTTGGTTGATGAAAAAGGAAGTGTCAACAATATCAATATTATTGAAGCCGATCCTCCCGGTATCTTTGAACAAAGTGTAAAGCGCTGCGTCAGCAGCTGGCGTTTTAAACCCGGAACTTTGGAAGGCATGCCCGTCAAAGCAAGTGTTGAAACAATCATACGTTTCGAGTTGGAGTAACAAAGTGACTAAGATATTTTTTCATAAATGTGCTATCGGTATAATATTAGTAGTTTTACTGCTGCCTGTGGCATTGCATGCAGGAGAACACACAGAGTTTAAAAAACTCCCCCTGGCCGTGCGCATGGTGTTGAGCAAGATAAACCCCATGTTGGAAAAAAAAGAATACCAACACGCTGAAAAAACTCTTCAAACCTTCCTTGCTCGTGGTGGCCCGTTACCGGAAAGCGGCGAACAAGATCCCAGAGGCTATCATCATTGTGAAATATACTTTACTCTGGGTAATTGTTACTTATTGCAGGAACAGTATAAATCAGCGATAAAAGCCTATGACCGGGCCGTAACCAGAAATACTTCTCATGCTTTCGCATGGCTGAACATGGCCAAGGCCTGTTATGAACTGCAACAATACTCCCGTGCCGCACATTGCTTTCTTAAAGGTTATGAAAACGCCGAAGAAAAAAATCCCGAATATCTTTATTTCAGTGCAGCCGCTAACCTTATGGCAAAAGACTATCAGCGTTCCATTAAAGTATTTGAACTGTTGCTTGCCGCACATACTGACGCCGTTAAACCGGAATGGAAAGAAAACCTGGTGCATGCCCTGCTGGCTGATGATCAGGCCCGGCGTGCGTTGCCTTACATTCGGGAACTTGCGCATATCTACACTGGTGACAAACAGATTCAATGGCAGGAAATTTTGCTTTATCAATATGTTCAGCTCAACATGTCTGCCGAAGCACTGGATCTGGCGCTGACTTTAACCGGGCAGGCCCCTACAGTGGAGAAATGGTGGAAGGCTCTGGTCAACATCCGTCTGAATGACGGGCAATACGAAGAGGCTTTGGCAGCCTTGACCATGTACGCCTTTTTAACTCCTTTAACGTTTGAGGAAAAAAAGCTTCTGGCCGATTTAAGTCTTCAGGTTGGCATACCTGTAAAGGCCGTACCGGTATATGAAACCTGTCTGAAAGAAAAAGCGGATAAACAAATTTTGCAGCATCTTGCTATGACCTATCTGCAACTCGGAAATCCTGAGACTGCGCTTGAAGTAATGAATAAATTCAGACTGACCCCGGAAGATAAAGATTTAATGATGTTAAAAGGTGAGCTGCTTTATGCGTTGAAGCAATACGACAAAGCCGCAGAAGCTTACCTGTTGGCGGCCCGGGACAAAGGCCCCAAATCAGGTCACGCCTGGCTTATGGCCGGCTATGCCGCCTGGCAGATAAATGATTTCCCCGCCAGCCGGAAAGCATTTACCAAAGCTTCCGGATATGACCGGGAAAAAAAGGCTGCCATTTCAGCTTTGAACCAGCTTAAGGGAAATTTTATGCCATGATTTCCGCTCAGATCCTTTTCAAAACCGCCGCTGTTTTCTATGGTTTAAGCCTTGTAAGTGCACTTGTTTTCAGGAAAAAGCCTATAACCGTTTTGATTTTTATGCTAGCGGCTCTGGCCGCCAATGCAGCCTCCCTTACTTTGCGCTATCTTGCAGCGTGGCCTATGCTGCCCATGTACTTAGGGCCAGTTGCTTTGCCGTTTTGTCTGGGAATACTGTCGATATTTAATAAAAAAAATTATGAAAACAACACAGTTTTTCGTTTAATTCTTTTTCTGATTTTGTTTTTGTCTTTAACAGCCGTATTTTTCCCCAAAGATTTTTATATGCCGTTTATCAAATCAAAAACCGTTTTGTCCCACTTGTTTCTGCTATTCGGTGTAACCGGCAAGAGTTGTTTTCTTACCGGATCGGCCTGGGCAATAGCGGGGTTTATCGGCAGTAAAAGAAAACAAGGAAAAAACGAAACCAGGAAAAGCATTATCGGTATCCTGACCTATCGTATTATTCCCGTTTTACAATCCCGGTATTTTCTTCAGTGTTCTATGCGTTGGATAGTTTGGGGATTTTCACTCCTGACCCTTTCAATGTTTTCCGGCGAACTGTGGTCATATATAGGATGGGGCACGCCGGTAGTCTGGGATGATGCAGCCATTACCACTACTATGGCCATCTGGTTTTTTTACATCTGCCTGCTCCACCTTCATCATACAGGAACCTGGACGCCCCAAGCCCGCGGTTGTTATGCCGCATCAGGTGTATTTTTGATTTTAGGATTAAACAGTATACCGGATTTAGGTCCCTTTCGATGGCCGTTTTAAACATGATAAAACAATTATCATATATATGGCGCAAACTCGGCAGTATTCACCTGACAGTGGTCTTATGCCTGTTGCTCACAGCTGACCTGACTTACGGATATATCAGCATTAATCGTAGAACAAACCTTTTTGCGTCGTTAAACGACATCGGTCTGACTGCCTGGATAGAAACTTATGGCCGCCATAACCTCTTATACACAGCATGGTTTTTCATCCTGCTTGGCTTATTGACTCTGTTATGTATCAACACTTTTGCCTGCACGACGGACAGGGTTATTTTGTTGATACGGTCACGAGAACATTTCGGTATACAGCGTTTTCTCTTTAAATTCTCTCCCCATATAATGCACTATGCCATGATCATTCTACTGGTCGGATACCTTTTCAGTTATATTTCGGCTCAAGTTATTGTCAGCCAAACTATGGTTCCCGGCACAACTATTACTTTGCCGGGCAAGACCGCCCAAATCACCTTTGAGTCATTTGAACCTGTATACTACCATGGTGACCGGCTGGCATTTTTAAACAACTATGTAATAAGCCCCCGGGCGAAACTGCTGTTAACCGATGGCGACTACAACAAGACCGCCGTGCTTAGTTACAACCAACCGGTATGGTTTAAAGGTTACGGCATTTTTCTTAAAAATTTTGCTCCCAGGAAAAAAGACGGTATGGCAATCCGGGTACGCATAGATATGAACATCCGCAAAGACCCGGGTGTATGCGTGTATATAGCCGGTATAATTCTTTTTACAGCAGGTCTTTTCATGTATCTGGCCGAATGGATTTTTTTTAAAAAATATACAAAGGAGTCTTTATGAACGATAATAAAAATATACGGCGCCTGTCGCCTATCCTGATTGCATTGATTATTATCGGTTGCAGCCAGGCCAACCCCGATAAACAACAATCTTTTGTCCAGATCGGCGAATTTACGCTAAACCGGATTTCAAAAGACCGTATTGATGTGCATGACGGAGCAGGGCGCATGCTGGTCTTGATTCCGCGCAATATACCGGCACCAAAAGATGTAGATCCTGTAAAAATTGTCAGAACTCCTGTAAAACGTGTTGTAGCCTATGGGTTTTTTGATGTAGCAGTATTGCGTGCTTTGGGTGTATTGGAAGAAGTTCTGGTGGGTGTTACAAATCCTGCCGGCAATTGGTATATCAAAGAAGTAAAGCAGGGATTAGCTTCAGGCAAAATCGCATATTTAGGTGATGCGAGCAGTATCGATTACGAACGTATAAAACAACAAAGCCCTGAACTGGTGCTGACCTGGGACCCTTCCATAATACCCATGCTTGATGAACTCGGCATCCCCTGCGCAGTCACCTCAACACCGACTGCCATGTGCCTCAATGCCCGGATGCGTTTTGTGCAGTTTCTGGCTCCTTTTTTCAATCGTGAAGCAGAGGCAACCGCCTTTTTCGACCGAGTGAACAATACGTTGCTTGAGATTCGCGAAAAGACAGCCAATGCCGGATCTGCGCCCAAGGTGATGTGGGGTGATATTTACGAAAAAAGGGTATTGGTTGAACCCGGAAATGCCTGGGTCGGTGAACTGATCGGACTTACCCAAAGCGATTATCTGTTTGAGGATGTTTACGGTACTTCCTGTATCGAGATATCTGTAGAACGTTTCCTGTATAGCGGCGAAGAAGCCGATATACTGTTTACCTACCGCACAAAGGAATACGGAGCCACTTCCAAAGCGGCTCTGGCCCGGATGAATCCACTGTTTTCAGATATCAAGCCTTTAAAGTCAGGCAAAGTCTATGCACCTTTACCCCATTATGTTCAATCAGGCGACCATCTGGATGAAATACTAACGGAAATCGCCGCCATTATTCATCCCAAACTCTATCCCGATTTTAAACGCCGGTATTTTACCGAACTGCCTGACACTGATCCGCCTGATATCGGAGGCCTTATATGACAACAGCCGAATCAGCTCTTTCCTGTGTTAACCCTGTAACCTGGCGCAGACCTGCGGTTGTTTTTGCCCTTTTGGGGATTATAACTGCCTGTCTGGTAATGCTCAATATAGGTATCGGATCAGTTTCCATTTCTTTATCTGAAATTCTGCAAGCTCTGATAAGTTCACACGACGTTAACACAATATCATCTATTATCTGGAAAATCCGCATTCCCAGGGCTATCGCCGCAGTATTGGGAGGCGCATACCTTGCTGTTTCAGGACTGCTTCTTCAGGTATATTTCCGTAATCCTATCGTGGGACCCTTTATCTTGGGAATCTCTTCAGGCGCAACGGTGATGGTTTCATTTGTCATGCTGACCACACTGACAGTCGGCATGACCGTGCTTTCGCCCTTCATGACCACGATAGCAGCTTTTGCAGGCGCATATGGAGTAATGCTGATCGTTGTAGCAGTTGCATCACGTGTAAAAAGCGGGGTTACTCTGCTTATCGTAGGGCTGATGATGGGATATTTATGCAGTGCAGTTACCGCCATCCTCACCGCCCTTGCGGAAAAGGAAAAAATCAAGGGCTTTGTCCTCTGGCAGCTGGGAAGTTTTTCAGGCTTCAAGTGGAATGAAATTTCGGTAATGCTTTTTTTGGGTGGGCTCATCCTGGTCCTTATTTATATGCTGAGCAAGCCTTTAAACGCATTTTTACTGGGTGAAGAATATGCAGCTTCAATGGGAGTCAACATTCGCAGATTCCGCATTCTGATTCTGCTGTTCGCCTGCGCTCTGGCGGGCATGGTCACATCCGTGGCAGGCCCGGTGGCATTCGTGGGATTGGCAGTACCTCATATGGCTCGTCTCGGTTTTGGTACTTCAGATAATAGAATCCTTATACCCGGTGCCTGCCTGATGGGAGCGCTGGTTACCAGTCTGTGCGATCTGATTGCAAGGATGCTGCTTTCCCCCGTTGAGCTGCCTTTATCGGCAATCACCGCTTTTTTCGGCGCTCCTGTTGTTATAGGCCTTTTAATTAAACGGAGGGTAAAAATGTGATTGCACAAAAAATGGGGTATTTATGAATAAAAACAAAAAAGACCATATCCTGGCCTGCCGGGATCTGATCGTCGGCTACAAAGGCAAGATTGTTCTAAGCGGGCTGAATATGGATTTTGAAAAAGGACAATTCATTTCACTTCTGGGACCCAACGGAGCAGGCAAAACCACCCTGCTTCGCACCTTGTCACGTCATCTTGACCCGCTTGGCGGTCATATTGAGTTAATGGGGCGGCCTCTGAGCGACCTTAACGCTATGGAACTGGCCAGGATCATGGCAATTGTTCTGACGGACAAGGTATCACCACCTCTTTTTACCGTTTTTGAATTTGTTGTTCTTGGCCGCTATCCTCATACTAATTTCCTGGGACGGCTCAGCAATAAGGATCATTCAGTTGTTCAAAACGCCCTGATTGACGTACATGCCAAAAACCTGTCACACAGACCATTTGCGGATCTGAGCGATGGAGAACGCCAGAAAGTGTTGGTAGCCAGAGCGCTTGCCCAGCAACCACTTCTATTATTACTTGACGAACCGACAATTCATCTTGATCTGAAACACCGGGTTGAGGTTATGTCTATCCTGCGCGATCTGTGCCGGACACAAGGAATTACTGTGGTTGCTTCAATGCACGACATTGATGTAGCAGCAAAAGTGTCAGACAAAGTTGCTTTATTAAAGGGCGGCAGCCTGAATGCCTGGGGGGCTCCCGAATCTGTGCTTACCAGCCGGGCTGTTACCGATCTTTATGATTTCAACGGCGCAAACTTCAATCAACGCCTGGGAAGTATTGAACTGCGCGGAAACGGAAATTGTGGCCGCGCGTTCGTTGTAGCCGGTATGGGAAGCGGCGCTATGGTATACAGGATGCTGGCCAAACGGGGATATTCAATCGCAACCGGCATTGTACATACCAATGATCTGGATTTCTATGTTGCAAAATCTTTGGGAGCCCATTGCACTGTTCATTCGCCAATGAAGTCAATAAACGGAATATGTGTCAGAAAAGCTATAGAGCAAATGGATGATTGCGATGTAGTCATAGACTGCGGTTTTGAGATAAATCAATTAAACAGATGCAATCTGAGCATCTTAAAAACCGCTCTTAAGAACGGCAAACCGGTCTTAACCATGCGGCGCAAAAAAATCAATTCACTATTGAAACCGTCAACACAAGAGCACCTTATCCGCTGCTCCAACATAGGCCAATTATTTGAAGAACTGGACCGCCTGACTCCAAATCATAATTTTGGCCGGTATGTTCCCGAAAAACAGATGGAGGCTCAATGAAACCTTATAAACTTTGTTATTTTTCCGCCACCGCTATGGAATTGCCTTCGCTCAGCGAAGGAGTCCGCCAATACACCGATACCAGCGGCAGTGAAATTTCCGTTCATGCCCGCACTCAAACCCAGTTATTCGACAAAGCACGTCAGAAGGCTTTTGTAACTCAAGCTTTAAATTCCGATGCGATCATCATTACACTACACGGAGGCAAGCCTTCTTTCCCTGCCTTTGATGCTTTGACCGAGGCATTGACCGCAGTTACCAACGATCAACGGCCATATCTGCATATCCAGCCCACCGGCGGTGACGAAGATTCGGTGGAAGCTGCCCGCAAACACTCTCCTGATTTCGGCACCCCTGTCTGGGATACGATCGGGCGCTATTTGAGCCATGGCGGCCATATAAATTATCACCAACTGTTGATTTATCTTAACAACCACCTTTTCGGCTCTAATGCTGAGTGCAGGCCCGCTATACAGCTTCCGCACGAAGGCATCTATCATCCTGATATTGCCGGTATCCCCGATCTTGAAACTTATCTGGCAGAAAAGGTAGATCCATCTAAAATTACTGTTGGTCTGTGGTTCTACCAGACCTATTGGCTAAACAATAATCTTGCATATATAGATGCCATTATCCGGTCTGTCGAATCCCAGGGCGCCAATGTAATTCCGGTTTTTCACCAGCGCTACAAAGACGCTGATCGTGGCAATCGCGGAGCCGATTACATAGTTAAACATTTTTTTATGGACGGTGATACTCCCCGTATCCAGGTATTAATAAATCCATTACTATTCTCACTAACCCTGGCAGCCCCTGAATACAAAGAGCTGCTTCCGTGCCTTAACGTACCGTGCATACAGGCAATGATTTCTCTCAATCCCTATGCTCAGTGGAAGGAAAGCTTACAGGGCATGCACACAATGGATGTCTCCTATTCGGCGGCTCAACCTGAATTCGACGGTGTATTGATCACCGTGCCGGTTGCCACCCGGGAACAGGAAACTATCGATCCTTTAACCGGCGCATTGTTGGCAAAGTATATACCTATTACGGAAAGGATTGACAAGATGGTGCGCTTATCTCTCAATTGGGGTCGCTTAAAATCCAAAACTAATGCGGATCGCCGTGTAGCCATAATTTTTCATCACTACCCGCCGCGCAATGACCGTATCGGCTGCGCTGCTGGCTTAGACAGCTTTGCCAGCGTCAAGGGCCTGCTGGACAGGATGCAGGCAACCGGTTATCGTATAGATCAAACATACAGTGACGGAGATAAACTGGCTCACGATATGCTAAGCCGAATGACCTGCGATCAGCGCTGGCTTACCCCGGACCAACTGGCCGCCAGAGCCGAGGCCCATGCCGGCCGTGAGTGCTTTACACCATGGCATGCTGCACTGCCTGAAACCATACGCGAAAAGATGACAGCCGACTGGGGTGAAATTCCGGGCGAACTTTTTGTCTACGAAGATCAGATGCACTTTGCAGGTATCATAAACGGCAATGTATTTATGACTATCCAGCCGCCCCGTGGTTATCTTGAAAACATAGATAAAATTTATCATGATATGTACCTTTCACCACCCCACCACTATCTTGCCCACTATCGCTGGATCAGGGATGTATTCAAGGCTGATGTGGTTATGCACGTCGGCAAACACGGCTCCCTTGAGTGGCTGCCCGGAAAATCTCTGGGGCTTTCCGAAACCTGCTATCCGGATCTTGCTATCATGGAATTGCCCAATGTTTATCCATATATCATCAATGACCCGGGGGAAGGCACCCAGGCCAAACGTCGCAGTTATGCCTGTATAATCGACCATCTTACTCCGGCTTATACAAATGCCGATCTATATGATGATTTAGGCAAGGTACAGGGACTGGTAACCGACTATGCCGTGGCCGTGGCCGAAGATCCCGCCAAAGTTGAGATTTTGCGTCCCATGATCTGGGAAGCGGTAGAAGCCGCCAATCTTGATAAAGACCTGGAGATAAACAAAGAGAAGGCTCTCAGCGACTTCGACGGATTTCTGGAGCGGCTGCATGCCTACATCGAAGAACTGTCCGACACCATGATAAACGACGGCCTTCATGTCATGGGGATTCCTCCCGAAGAGCAACGCCTGGAAGAATTTGTCGTCCAGCTAACCCGCCTGGCAAACGGTGATACTCCTTCTTTAAGGGAAGCCATGGTACGCTCTATGGGCTATAATTATGATGATGTACTGGAGCATCGAGGCAAGCGGCCGGAACGATTTTGCGGTCTGAGCGGCGCAGAGATTGTCAGCCAGGCACATAAAAAGGCTCTTGCCCTGGCACATGGCCTGGCCGCCACAGGATTTCGGCCCGACAGCGTTGCTGCTGTAACCAAAGAAGTGCTGGGCCAACCCTTACCTGAAGCTGAGGCTGTTCTTACCTATATCGCAGATACCCTTGTACCGAATATCCGGCGCTGCACGGAAGAAATTGATTTTTGCTTCACCGGCTTTACCGGCGGATTTGTGCCTCCCGGCCCATCGGGCGCACCTACGCGCGGCCAGGCCGACATCCTGCCCACCGGGCGCAACTTCTATTCCGTAGACCCCAACAAAATCCCCAGCCCGGCTGCCTGGGAAGTGGGAGTACGTTTAGGCAACGCCCTCATCGAACGCTATATGCAGGAATCAGGCAGGTATCCGGACAATATCGGTATACTTGTTTATGGTACAACCACCATGCGCACACGGGGCGACGACATTGCTGAGATATACTATCTTATGGGCCTGCGTCCTGTGTGGGCCAAAGGCAGCGGTAATGTGACCGGATTGGAGGTAATTCCCTTAAGTGAACTTGGACGTCCCCGGCTGGATGTAACACCACGCATCTCAGGCTTTTTCCGTGATTCTTTCCCCAACCTGGTGGAACGCATAGACGAGGCTGTGCGAATTGTTTCGGCTCTTAAAGAACCGCCGGAATCAAATTTTTTGCGACGAAATGTTTACAAGGATCTTGAAGAATACCGCCGTATGGGAATGAGCGAAGAAGATGCCTTCCGTGAGGCAACATTCCGTGTCTTTGGCTGTCCTCCCGGCACTTATGGCGCAGGCGTAGCCGAACTGGTAGAATCTAAAAACTGGGAAACCCAGGAAGATCTGGGCAACAACTATATCCGCTATTCCTCCCACGCATACGGCATGGGCAGTTATGGCAAGCAGAAACCCGATGTTTACCGGAAACACCTGTCGCGCATGGATGTGACCGTGAAAAATGAAGATTCCAGGGAATACGACATGATGTCATGCACCGACTACTACAATTACTATGGCGGTATGATAGTTGCGGTTAAGACCGTACGAGGCGAGTTGCCGTTTGCCGTAATGGGAGACAGCGCCGATCCCAAGCGCGTCAAAATGCGCACCACTTTTGAAGAAGCAAAACATGTACTTCGATCCAGGCTGGTTAACCCCAAATGGCTGGATGGTATGAAGCGCCACGGATACAAAGGAGCAGGCGATATTTCCCATATGATGGATGTTGTCTTAGGTTGGGATGCCACCGCCGAAGTTGTCGATGACTGGATGTATGAAAAGATTGCCGATGCATACGCCCTCGACCCAAAGATGCAGGAGTGGATGAATAAAGTCAATCCCTTTGCTTTGCAAAATATTCTCGACAAACTCTTGGAAGCCATCAACCGCGGAATGTGGGATGCAGACAAGCAGATGGAAGAAGATCTGCGTAATGCTTATCTGGAGATGGAAGGAGAGATAGAGGAGTGGACTGATACTCCAGGCACCGAAATGATAGCTGAAAAAAAAGCATCAGCAAAATAAAAATAATATTTGCAAGATCAATATTAAGCCATGAAAAATATTTTATTCATTCTGCTTTTGATAAATATCTTCATCTTCATCTTTTTAAACGCTTATGCGGATGAAACATTGCCGGTTTACTACTGGCAACTTATAGATCAGGACAGGTATATCTATCCTTCGGATATGGAACATATGAATTGGCTGGAAATCAGGAAGCTAAGAAAACAATACGGAACAGCAAATCAAGACCCAAATCTTTTTAAACTAAATGTACTAAGCTTGGGAAATAATATCAGTACTTCCGGATCACAGAACAAGGGTATGCCGGATTCTGCTGTAGCAATGATCCGTGATCCCAACGGAAAGATACAACTGTTTCCGGATATAGCGGATGTATCCAACATCATAAAAATCCCCAAAGACGATAATTTGATAGGCCGATATTTGCTTGGTATCCATATTGCTTTAGGAAACCGGGATATAGACAATGACGGCAAACAGGAGTCGGTGCATCTTTGTGCCAAATATCTGATGTCTCATTATAAAAACGGCGGGAATATGGGAGGGACATCGGTTGTCTTTTTTGATGACGCAAAACATATGCCCCTTGAAATCGGTCCGGCTATCAATACCGCCAAATCAAAATTTGGCGGCGGAATGCAAAGAATACATAATACTTACGAAATGATGGTGAAATATATGAACAGGCCGCTTCCGGGCGCTAAAGTAACCGTTATTGCGGAAGACAGTCAATGGCAAAAGACTTTTGTTACCGATGAGAAAGGTAAATTTGAAGTAATCCCGACTGAAGACCGCTTTGTTTTAAGGGACTGGCAAAATTATTTATATATTGCCACCCACCATGACATAAAACAAAATGCTTATTATCTTACAACACTTCCGGTAATGGTTTATGGAAATCAACCCGAATGGCGCTCCAGGAGTTTGGGTTTTGTCTATTGGTCCATTATCGGAAGCGGTATTTGCCTGTTAATTGTGTTTGGTTTTGTCCGTCGAAATAAGTGGCATAACAATCGAAATCTGATTATTTTTGAAAAGTATAAAATAAAGAAGAATTTGCCATGACTATTTCGAAACTTCGTTGGACAATATTGATTTCAGCCTTTTTCATCTTGCTGTTTGGCGCCTACTTCGGACTTTATTTCGGTTCTTTTCTTCCGACCTTTTCCTGCTGTTATGTCAGGGCAAGGGCAGGAACCTGCTTTATGCTAACACTTCAGCAGACACTTGGGATTTTTACCTGGGAAAGCATAGTAATTTTTTTGAAACGTCTTTTTTATTTTTCATTACTTGTAATCATTATAGGACAGGCCTGGTGCGGCTGGATATGCCCGCTTGCCTTTTTTCAGGATGTGCTTGACTTGATAAGAAGAAAGATCGGCATCGGATATATTCGTTTTTCAAAAAAGCTTCGAAAACAGCTTGCATGGATTAAGTGGGCATTTCTTTCCATTGCTCTGCTTATTCCGGTTTGGGTGGCCTTTCCGGTTTTTTGTCCCTTTGTCGCTTTGAATTTAAATATCCCTTTCTGCCAGTTATGCCCCGGAAAATACATACTTCCGCTATTGGTGGGAAATCCCGATCGAATCGCAGTTAATTTTAAAAGCATTACTAATCTGGTGATGTCAATTCTAGGATTAACTTTTTCCGCTGCCGTTATTTTAGGCGCTTTTATCAAACGGCGTTTCTGGTGTCCTTTTTGCCCCCTTGGATTGATTATATCATGGTATAGGAAAATCAGTTTTTTAAAACTTAGAAAAACGGATGAAAAATGCACGCGGTGTGAGATTTGTTACAATGTATGTCCTGTGGAAATTGAGGAAGTATTCAAGTCACGGGGCAAAACGGACGTCACTTTCAGCGGATGCAGCCTTTGCTTAAAATGCGTGGAAAATTGTCCTGAAGAAGATGCCTTAAGCGCGGTTTATCTCGGAAAAACTATATACAAATCAAAATCACGGAATTTTTTTGATAAGCGGGGTGTTCCCCAAAGCATCGACTACAATGCATTAAACAAGCTTCCGCACTTTGAAAAGAAAAGTTTAAAATGAAAAAGAATAGTCCATTATCCTTATGAATAAAATTACTGCAAATGAAAAGAAACAACGGCGCTTTTTAAAAAATATTGCACACAGCGCGGCTTTTGAGCTGGAACAGTTACGTGAGATACCGCAAACATCACCCGTATTAAACTATTTTTATGATGCGCTGGAAGCTGTTTTTGTCCAAAATGATCCTGAACGCATCTTAAATACTTGTTCGGGGAAAAAGCAAACAATCGGGATCTACTGCATGGTCATTCCGGAGGAATTGATTTATGCGGCAGGCGCTATTCCCATACGCCTTTGCGCAGGATCTTTTGAAGCTTCGCAATCAGGTGAAGACTTTGTTCCAAGAGATGGCTGCCCGCTTGTTAAAGCCTCTATGGGATTTTCGGTTCAAAACGGCTTAAAAGCTTTCGATATGTGTGATGTGGTTATTGTTCCTACGACTTGTGATTCCAAACGCAAACTCGGAGAAGAACTGTCGGCATTCAAAAACGTCTGGATGCTGGAAGTTCCTCATATCAAGGATGCAAATTTTTCCAGACGAATCTGGGTCGAGCAAATGTATGCCTTGAAATCACAGCTCGAAAATTATGTGAAAAACGGTTGGAGTAAAAATAAAATAACCGCAAAAAAACTCGGTAAAGCAATAAACAATTCGGCAAGGGCACAATTTGAAATACGAAGACTTCTTTCGCTCAGGAAATCGGCAGCACCTGTTATCTGGGGGCGGCAAGCCATGACAGTGATTAACTCTTACGCATATATCCCGGTAACGGACTGGACTGATTCCATGGTCCGCCTGAATAACGAATTATCGGAAAAAGCTCTTAAAGGTGAATCAGTATGTTCCGAAAAAACGCCCCGAATTTTAATTGCCGGAAGTCCGGCAATTTTCCCAAACTTAAAATTACCCGGTTTGATAGAGGAAATGGGTGGAATTGTCGTTTATGATGAATCCTGTGCAGGCGACCGGTATCTGTACGACCCTGTGGGCAGTACGGAAAACACCTTAAATGATCAGATAACAGGCATCGCATCTCGCTATATGGCTCCCTGCGTTTGTCCCTCATTTGCTCCCAACGATGACCGCCTGATCATGTTAAAAAAAATGGTTACGGAATATCGCGTGGACGGGATCATATATCATGTGCTCAAGGGTTGTATTATTTATGATTTCGAACTTAACCGGGTAGAAAAAGAGAACGGACTGCCCCTATTGCGCATTGAAACCGATTATAACCCGGAAGATGTTGAACAGCTCAGAACAAGAATCGAGGCATTTATTGAAATGCTGAAATCCAAGAATAAAGCAAAATCGGAGAAATAATGATTAACTATTTTGCAGGAATCGACGCAGGTTCCACTTATATCAAAGTGGTTTTACTGGATGAAAACGGACGTCTTGCCGGGTTTGACCATAAACCAACCGGGATTGACGCCGACACAACTTCAAAACAGATGATCGAAGCTCTTGCCGCAGACAAAGGTATAGATTTAGATCAGATCAAGAATATTTTGGCAACAGGCTATGGCCGTAGAAATATAGATATAGCCCATAACACGATAACGGAAATAAAGGCACATGCCGCCGGTGCAGGATGGTCCGCTCCCAAAAGCTGTAGCATACGAACAGTTATTGATATCGGTGGTCAGGACAGTAAAGTAATCGTTATGGATGAACTTGGAGAAATAGTCAGCTTTGCAATGAACGATAAATGCGCGGCAGGAACCGGCAGATTTCTTGAATCTTTGGCACGGGCACTTGAGCTTGACATCAATGAACTCGGCCCGATGTCTTTAAAATCAAACATGCCGCTGACTATTAACAGTACCTGCGTGGTGTTTGCCGAGTCGGAAGTTATATCGCTTGTGGCAAGAAAAAAGAAAAGAGAAGATATTGTAGCAGGCATTCACCGGTCTTTGGCCAAACGAATTTCCGGAATGGCCAGAAAAGCCGGGGTTATCCCTGAAATTCTTCTGACAGGCGGCGGCGGGCTTAATGAAGGAATTGCCGAAGCGCTTGAAGAGGAACTTTTCATGGACATCCATGTTCCTGATCATCCCCAGTTAAACGGAGGCATAGGTGCGGCATTGATTGCCAAACTTGAAATATAGTAAAAAAGTCCGGATATTATATGTACGGCAAAGGACAAAATACCGGTTGTTCTTCCTAAAAGCATTCGTAATGCTTTTCAGGCGGCTCTTAAGCGAACGTTTTATTATGCCTGGCGAATTGCCGTTTTTGTCTCCTTGGTAACGCTGGTGGTTTTTACATTGGAGCATGCAGGTTTTTTTCGAATGCTCCCCATCAGCGTTACCATTATCAGATTGCCTGAAGAGTACAACACCGCTTTGTTTTCTTATATAGGAAATGCTTATGCCGGAATGGGTCTGATTGCTTCTTTTTTAATAAACAATAAAGCAGACACAAATGCTGCTATCAAACTACTTGTTTTCTGTATGATGTGTTCGCGACCGATTGTAGCGATCAAGGCTTGAATATATCAAGAATAAAATTATTTATAAATATTTAATATTAGAATATTAGGCTGTTATTTTTTGAATGGATATATACATAAAATGGAATTATTTGGATCTGGAGATAGAGAAAGAGAAAAAAGTATCCTGACCAATCCTCTTAAATTTATTCAAACTTAAAACCAATTTATTTTACAAGAACAGTTAAGCATTAAGCAAGCATTCACAAAGTATTTAATGATTTCACCAAATATTACGGCTAATGGATGACGTTCTCGGTAAATCATTAATGATGATTTTTATTAAAATAACGATTTTTTTGTTGACAAAGAAAACTATTTAATCTACTATTTATTCTAATAGCACTATAGTGCTTTTAGATAAAGGAGAGATATTTAATGTATACAATAGAGGTAGATTTCGATGTTTTTAAGGAAATCACTAACCATCGAATAACAGAGGATGTTACCCCTAACGATGTCCTCCGGGAATTATTTGGCCTTCCTCGCACAAAGAATGAAAATATTAGTTCCCAATCCGGTGGTAGACCTTGGGTCACCAAGGGTGTATCATTCCCAAATGGGACAGAGTTTCGAGCCACGTATAAAGGATTAAGCTATAATGGTGTTGTAAAAGATGGGGGGCTTGTCTTGAACGGAGAGAGGTTTTCTTCTCCATCATCTGCAGCAGTATCCATCACCAAAAACGCTGTAAATGGCTGGATTTTTTGGGAATGCAAAATACCAGGTCAAGACAGGTGGATACTAATCAATAGTCTTCGCAAAACGTAAGCATTGTAACCCACTACCATCCGGGTTAATGAGGAAAGCTAAATAGCCTGCTTACGGCTTTTGTAATTAGAATGATCCAAGAGTGGACCCATTTTATGAAAATAGAACAAAAAAATGATCGATAAACATTATCATAATAGACAACCTTCTAAAGTTAAACCATTTTCACCAATTGTGAAAAAAGTTATAATTGTAATCGCAATCATTTGGTTCGCTATTATAATTTTATTTGCAATAACCGAACCTGAAGTTTCGGGATGGGTATATTTTGTTGTGGGCGCTCCTCTATTTGCTATATGTTTGTTGGTAATCTATGTTGTTGGTGGGACAATGGGAAGTATGATTATTGATTGGATAGCCGAGACGTCAGATAGAGAGGTGGTTAAAAGAACCATATTAAATGTTATAAAAATAGCAGCAGCCCTCATTATTATTTATTACCTTCTGCATCTAATCGGAGGTTAAAATGAAAAATCATGGACTTTACAGAAAAAATGAAACTGACAGTTACGCATTGCATTATTTTCCAGACACAAAACAAGCTGAAGCTTTACATCTGATTGTACCACCAATTGGCAGCTATATTGGTACTGGGAAATCTGTTGTTTTTTTGGAAAATATAACAAACGAAGAAGCTCTTGAAAAGCTTAAAGAAGTAATTGACAAACTATGATCCCAGCTAAGTAAGATCAGTCTAATGCGAAAACACCGGGGGAATATTAGGAAGGTATATTAGGCTTTATATTTAAAGTGCTCATCAACAAAAAGCCTGACTCGTCTGCTGTTCTTTCACCAGGCTTCACCGATAAGCTTACGCCTGCAATAGAAAACCCCATCTTCCTTAAAAGCTCCAACATACCTACCCCTTTCCAGTGCAAGAAATCACCATTATATTTTTTCGGATTGTACGGACCGGTTAACGGAATGATTCTTATCTTATTTCATTTAAGCGTGTTTTTACCATTACGCGCCTTAACGTTATGGGGTATGACATTTTGAATTTCAGAAAAGAAATTCGAAAAAAGGATAATATATGAAAACAAGAATATTCATCGCTGCAATGCTTTTGTTTGCAACCTGCAATCTTTATGCAGCAGAATCAGAAAAAACCGTAATGCTTCAGACTGATACCGGAACATTGGAAGGAACACTTCTCGTTCCCAACACAAGCAAAAAAATTCCTGCAGCTCTGATTATTGCCGGTTCAGGCCCAACGGACAGAGACGGCAATAATCCGGCTATGACAAATAATTCGTTAAAAATGCTGGCTGTAGAATTGTCAAAAAAAGAAATTGCATCCTTAAGATATGATAAACGGGGAATTGGGGAAAGTAAAATTGCTGCCTGTAAAGAAGAAGATTTACGTTTTGAGCACTACATATCCGATGCACAGGGCTGGATTGAATTTCTCAAAAAAGACAAACGATTTAAACAGATTATAATCATTGGACACAGCGAGGGTTCTTTATTGGGCATGATTGTATCTCAGAAAATTAATGTTGATAAATTCATCTCTATTGCAGGCTCCGGCCGGTCTGCGGATAAATCCCTTAAAGAACAACTCAAGTCACAGCCGCCTGAAATTTTGGAAATGTCTTTGCCAATCATTGATAAACTTGTCCAGGGCAAAACTGTAAGTGATGTTCATCCGATATTATATTCATTGTTTCGCCCAAGCGTACAACCATATATGATTTCCTGGTTTAAATATGATCCGGCCCAGGAAATAGCCAAACTCAAGATCCCTGTGCTGATTATTCAAGGTTCAACAGATATTCAGGTGAGTAAAAATGATGCCGAAATGCTTGCCAAAGCAAATCAAAAAGCCGAAATAAGGATAATCGAAGGTATGAATCACATATTCAAGAAGGCAGAATTGGATCGGATGAAGAATATCCAAACCTATAATCAACCCCAATTGCCTGTAATGCCGGAATTGATTGAATCTATCGTTGGGTTTATTGATAACAAGTAAAACCATGAAATATGGCAAGTATTTGGATCACGTCGTATAAGGATTACTGAAACAAGAAAGCATATGATAGCCTGTTTGGATTAAATTCACCAAAATTACTGTCAGGGTAACCGCATTTGGATTTTATTTTATTCTCTATTTGATTTCTATCCGTAAAACACGGATTCTATTGATGGCACCATTTTTATCATTCCAAAATTGCCCAATTGAGTGCCTTTACATGGCGGCATATAAAATGCCGCCCTACTATTTTTGTAAAATAAAAGTGATTACCGTAGGGCGGGGTTTTATACCCCGCCACAAAACTTCCGTATGCCGGATCAAGTCCGATATGACACCTAAATTATAAAAATGCATGTTTAAAGACTTTCTTTAATTGGATCTGAAAATATATTAATTCTAAATGCGGTTACCCTGAAATTACTGTTTTTTCTTCTTGACTTTTATATTTTATAAATATATCGAATAACCTGTTTAGGTGCTTTTATCAAAAAGCAAAATAGGGAACCTCGTGAAAATCGGGGACGGACCCGCCGCTGTGTTCGGGGACGAAAGCTGCATGATGCCACTGGCCGAAAGGCCGGGAAGGCGCAGCCGGTAGGATGATCCGAAAGTCAGAAGACCTGCCTGAACATATTGGGTAACGGCTACGTGGACGGCGTCGAACCTCATTTTTGCATCTGAGATAAAAAAGGGTAATCCCGGATCGATTTTTTTCGATCCGGGATTTTTTTTTGGTTCTGATAGTCCTCCAAGATTGTGCTTTTGCATAAAAGCTTACATATGCAAGGGTTCATGGCCAACAAGATAAAATAAGCCGTTACCTGTTTGAAATAACCACGGAATTATTTGGTTATCAAATTTTAATACAGGTCACGTTGATATGAACCTTATACATAAAACAACTCGGATCGGATGCATTTGCCGGATATTTGTCTTGCTTTTCATTCCCATCGCTCTTTATGCCGAAGATGCCGACACCATTATTCTTACAGCCAAAGAGATCCGTGAAACACAGGCTTTAAAGATGGCTGATGTGCTTAACAATGTACCCGGCATCAAGGCCGGAGATTCATCAGTCAGTATACATGGTTCATACAAGGTCAAAGTTTTCGTGGACGGACGGCCTATTAATGACCCCACTTCAAGCTACGGCGGGATAAACTGGGACATAATCTCGCCTGATGAAGTAAAACAAATAGAAATTTTACGCGGTAAAGGCGGATTAAGATATGGTCAGGATGCCGCAGGCGGAGTTATACTGATCACAACTAAAAGTCTCCAACGTCAAACCCTAAATATAAAGACCTACGGCGGGAACAATGATACCGCATATGCGTATGCCAACCTGCAGATGACTACCGGCAACTGGGCATTAGGCATTACCGGCGCCGCTGAAGATACTGACGGATACAAGATAAACAATGACAAAAAACAGCGGCAGACAGGCGCAAAAATAGCCTATATCATAGATGACGTTAAAAACCTTTCTCTCTCGGCTGATTATCTGGAAGACGACAGAGGCTTAAGCGGGCTACCGGAATATCCTACTCCTTTTTCACGCAAATCAACCCATACTACCAACCTGTCACTTCAAGGCTGCTATAATAATTTGACCAGCACATCTTTCTTCAATGATGGAAGTAATCACAACACCGACCACAGCAGAAATTTGAACCAGAAATTGCGCGTTTTGGAATGGGGTGAAAATCTTACTGCAACAATAGTCACAAAAGATTGGGTCGAGTCGATTTTAGGCGGCGGCTATCGTATGGGAAAGGCCAATAGCACTAGCTTCGATAATAAAAGAGAAGAGACTTACTCGGCATTTGTCTCCCAATCTCTCAAATGGCTAAAATATTCATTTGAAATGACCCTGGGGCTGAGGGCTGATATCAACTCGGCATTCGACGATGCAATCAATCCCGAAATCAAAGCGACTTATAAGAATACTCACTGGCGGATAACCACAGCCTATGGCCGCTCCAACAATACTCCTTCGTTCCATCAGCGTTATAACCGGACAAGCTCCACACTCCCAAATCCAAACCTTTCAATGGAAACGTCCGATAACTATAGTATAGCATTTTTTATTGAGCCGTATGATTTTGTATCCGGCAGTATTTCACTTTTCTACAACTGTCTGAGCGACCGTATTACCTATGTGACAGATGATTACGGTATGGGGAGTTATCAGAATTTCAACAAGGTTACTTATAAGGGTGGCGATCTTGCCCTTGCCTGGCGGCCTTGCAAGTGGCTGAATATAAAAAGCGGCTATACCTATATGGAAGCTAAAGATAAACAAAGCGGCCTCTGGATTCCGGCAAAGGCCAAACACCAGGCCAATCTGGATTTCTACTGCAATCCGACAGATATGCTTTCCATAGTATTAAGCAATAAATATACTTCCAAAGTCTTTCGTAATAAAAATAACACCAAAACCGTGCCCGAATACTCTATCACTGATCTTAGGGCCGAATATGCATTTAAACGATTCAGTCTTTTTACCAAAATCAATAACATATTTGATAAAAACTATTATTATGCCGACGGCCTCCTGGCACCGCCTCTTAGCTGGATAGTCGGCATAAACGTAAAAATATAGGTATTTAATTACATGTATAACAACATTTACCCTCTGGCCGCTATAGTAAGCCAGGAAACGCTTAAAAAAAGCCTGATGATCGGAGTAGTCAATCCGGCCGTAGGCGGCTTGTTGATAAGGGGAGAAAAAGGAACAGCCAAATCAACTGCCGTGCGCGCCCTTGCCGATATACTGCCGGAAATCAGCATTGTGGAAAGCTGCACGTTTTCCTGCAACCCGGATAAACAAAATGAATTATGCCCCGAATGCCGGCAAAAATATCCTCACTTGCCGGTTACACGCCGCAAGGTTCGGATGGTAAATCTGCCGCTTAATGCCACCGAAGATCGTGTAGCAGGAGGTATCGACTTTTCCCTTGCGGTAAAGCATGGCCGCCGTGAACTGTCCCCCGGACTACTTGCCGATGCCCATCGGGGAATACTTTATGTGGATGAAGTAAATCTGCTTGATGACCATATTGTAGATATCATCCTGGATTCAGCGGCATCCGGTGAAAACCGGCTGGAACGTGAAGGCATCTCTTTTCGCCATCTTTCACATTTCATGCTGGTGGGAACCATGAACCCCGAAGAGGGTGAACTGCGCCCACAACTTCTTGACCGCTTTGGCCTTTGTGTTGAAGTAATTGGCGCTCAAGCACCGGATGAACGGGTTCGCCTGATGGAATGCCGCGATGCCTTCGATCTGGACCAAGCAACATTTATAAAAAGCTATCAATCCCAAAGCGAAGTACTTGCCCGGCAAATAGAAGGTGCTCGCAGACTGCTTCCCCAGGTGCATACAAGCCGTCACCTGCGGGGTTTTATCACCCAATTGTGCTCTGAAAATCATGTGGCGGGTCACCGTGCCGACCTTGTGCTGGAACAGGCTGCACGGGCTCTGGCAGCCCTTGAAATGAAAACCGATGTCACCGTGGATCATATTCGCATGGCGGCACCCATGGTGTTGATCCATCGGCGCAGGGATGTACAACAGCCACCGCCACCACCACCGCCTAAAGATCCTGAATCCGGGCAAGATGAAGAATCACAGCAGGAAACATCTCCCGATGAAAAACAACCTGATGATAACAGGCAAAATGAAACACCGGCCAACTCAAATGGAACGCAACCTGAACAACAGGCTGGCGATACCCAATCCGCGCCTTCTTCAAAAAAGCCTGAAAGCCTTAATAAAGAAGACCAAATCTTTGAAATAGGCAGCACCTTCAAAGTAAAAAACTTCTCAGCTCCCAAAGACCGGATATTCCGGCGTGGATCAGGACGGCGTTCACGCACACGGATCTCCCAAAAGCAGGGCCGTTACGTTAAAAGCTGTATGAATGACAAAAATGCGGATATCGCTCTGGACGCAACCTTACGGGCTGCCGCACCCTACCAAAAACAGCGTAAAAACGGAAATGGTCTATGCATAATCCTTACCGCCAATGATATTCGTAACAAGATCCGTGAAAAACGCATCGGCAATTTTCTGCTTTTCGCAGTTGATGCCAGCGGCTCAATGGGTGCTCGCGGTCGAATGGCAGCTTCCAAAGGCGCCATCATGTCATTGTTACTCGATGCCTATCAGAAGAGGGATCGGGTCGCTATGATCTCTTTTCGGCGTGATGAAGCCGTAGTCAATCTTCCACCAACCACATCAGTTGAAATGGCCGGAAAAATGCTGGCAGAAATGCCGGTGGGCGGACGCACCCCCCTATCGGCCGGTCTTGCCAAAACATACGAACAGGTAAGAAATATACTTATCAAAGATCCCACAACGCGGCCAATAGTAATTTTGATTACAGACGGCAAAGGAAATGTGGCCATTGGTGATCAGAAGCCGGTTGATGAAGCATTACGACTGGCCGAGGCTATGAGCCGGGATGAACGCACCCAATTTATAATCGTGGACACGGAAGAAGCCGGACTGGTTTCCTTTGGACTGGCAAACCACCTGGCAGCCGCAATGCATGCCAAATATTTTAAAATCGATGATCTCAAAGCCCAATCTCTTGTAGATATTGTGAAAGGACAACAATCATGAAAACAACTCCCATTTTCCCATTTACCGCCATCGTGGGTCAGGAAAAAATGAAACTATCCCTGATCCTAAATGTTATTAATCCCGGACTCTCAGGCGTACTTATCCGCGGAGAAAAAGGCACTGCCAAGTCAACAGCCGTTCGTGCTCTGGCTGATATTCTGCCGGAAATCGAGGTCTTTCAGGATGATCCGTTTCAACTCGCGCCCCATGAGGAAAGCGATATCTATCTTGAAATCTCCCGCGCATTAAATCCGCAGGGTGACCGGCAGAATAATTTTCCTGACATTATCCGGCGAAAGGTACGGGTGATAGAATTGCCTGTCGGAGCCACAGAAGACCGTGTTGTCGGCACCCTTGATCTTGAACATGCCCTTAAAAAGGGTGAAAAGCGCATAGAGCCTGGACTGTTGGCGGCAGCCCATCGCGGTATCCTCTATGTGGATGAAGTCAACTTGTTAGATGATCATGTTGTGGACGTACTGCTGGATTCTGCGGCTATGGGAGTCAACACTATCGAACGTGAAGGAGTGTCTTTCTCCCATCCGTCCCGTTTCACCCTGGTGGGAACCATGAATCCCGAAGAGGGTGAACTCCGTCCGCAATTGCTGGATCGATTCGGTTTATGCGTTACGATAGAAGGAATTACAACAGCAGATGAACGGGTTGCTGTAATGGAGAGAAGAGCCGCATTTGATGAATCTCCGGAAGACTTTGTGCGCCGGTATGAATCCGAATGCAAAAAATTAGCTGAGCGCATTTTACAGGCCAGATCAATCTACTCAAAAGTAACGGTAAAAAAAGACCTGCTTTACGAAATCGCCCAGTATTGCCTTAATGTTGGAATAGACGGACATCGCGGAGACATCATCATTTTGAAAACCGCCAAGACCTTAGCTGCCTATGAAGGCCGCACAGAGGTCAGCTCCGGAGACATTCAAACTGCCGCAGAAATGGCCCTTCCCCACCGGGTGCGCCGCCAGCCTCTTATGGAAATAGCAAATAACGTACAGATGTTAAGCAAACAACAGTAAAAGCCCGGTAATGCCGGGCGCTGATAATAAAACGATTTTGATGATGACAACCTAACTTAAGGGAAGAAATGATCCGCATAGAAAATTTACAAAAAACATACGGTAAAACCAATGCGCTGGCAGGAATCAATCTAAAAGTGCCTCAAGGTGAGCTTTTCGCCTATCTGGGGCCAAATGGGGCAGGCAAAACCACCACCATCAGGATCCTGACAGGTCTTACCAGACTGAGCCGGGGTACGGCGTCACTAAACAATAACGATATACAAACCCAATCCAGAGCGGCAAAACGCCAGTGCGGATTGGTGCCCCAGCATATCAATCTGGACAGCGAACTAAGCGTTTATGAAAATCTTGATATCCACGGACGTCTGTTTAGCATGAAGCCGGATGTACGCAAAGCCAAAATCACTGAACTGCTGACCTACGTGGAACTTCAGGACCGAAGCAACAGCCTTGTCAAGCAATTATCAGGAGGTATGAAGCGGCGTGTGATGATTGCACGCGCCCTGATGCACAACCCTAAGATTCTCTTTCTGGATGAACCAACAGTAGGGCTGGACGCCAATATCCGGCGACGCATTTGGGCCTTGATAAAAAAAATCCGGCAGGACGGGGCCACCATTTTTCTTACCACCCATTACATAGAAGAAGCGGAGTTCCTGGCTGATCGGGTGGCCTTTTTGGATAATGGCAGTATTGTGGCAATTGATTCACCTGTTAATCTTATGGCCGGTTTGGGTAACTGGGCTATGGATTGGCTAAACGATGAGGGAATGCAAACAACATATTTCCCAAACAGGGAGGCGGCCCGTGAATCGGCTGCAACCAGGGATAACGGATTTACATTGCGGCGGGTCAATCTGGAAGATGCCTTTTTGTCGCTGACCGGAAAGAAGGTGCAATAATGCAGGGGTTTATTGCAGTTTATCTGCGCGAGATTCTGATTTTAAAACGCCGTCTAAAGCGTCAATTAGCAGGCATGGCTATATCGCCATTGCTTTATTTGATTGCTCTCGGATATGCCATGGGTGGCTCTGCAACTTTTGACGGACACACCTACCTTGAGTTTCTGATTCCGGGACTGGTTGCCATGACAAGCATGACTCAATCTTTTAGTATTGCCACGGATATTAATGTGGCGCGCTTTTACTGGTACATCTTCGAAGAGTTTCAGTCATCTCCCATCAGCAATGTAAGCTACGTAGCCGGTGAGGTGCTGGCCGGTATGACAAGAGCACTGATTGCTACAGGCATACTTCTGGGTTTGAGCCTCCTTTTCGGTGTAACACTGCATTATGGACCCCTCTTCTGGCTGGCGATATTACTCAACAGTTTTGTTTTCGCCTCTCTGGCAGTCGGTTTGGCCATGCTTGTCAAATCCCATGCAGACCAGAGTCTGTTAACAAGCTTTATTATAACACCCATGGCCTTTCTGGGCGGTACTTTCTTTCCCCTGGATCGCTTGCCGCAATGGGCGCAGACACTTCTTGCCGGATTACCGCTGACTCACGCATCCCATGCTATCCGGGCATGTGCTTTTGGTCAGACCCCGAACTGGCAGTCATTTCTAGTGCTGGCTATAGCCGGTTTGGTTTTCTTTATTTTAGCTATTAACACAGTAAACAGAGCAAGAGATTAAAGCAAAAGATGACATATTATAAATACAGTATAAAGAACAGGAGACAGGAGAAGGAAATGAATTGGAAGTTATTTTTGGCAGCAGTAATCATGGCGCTAATCCTTTGGCTCCCTGCCTTTGCGGAAGAATCGGAATCTGTTGAAAAAATAGATGAAGTAATTGTTAAATCAACTAAAATCGAACGAAAACCGGAACACATGACAGATTCGGTTACGGTTATTAGTGAAGAAGATATCAAGCTTCAAAGTTTTACGGACATGACGGAAATCTTGCGCTTTACTCCCAGCGTTGAATTCAAACAGGCCGGGGGACCGGGGCAGTTTAGTTACCCCAAAATGCGCGGATACGGACAGGGACATTTTCTTGTTCTTGTTAACGGCATGAAGATCAACGAAGCATATAGCGCAGGCATTGGTAATTTTATCGGGCAACTGGATACCAAATTACTGCAATCCGTGGAGGTTCTCCGGGGGCCACAGGCCGCTCTTTACGGTTCTGATACAACCGCCGGTATCATTTCTTTTACGACCATCGGGGGCAAACCCGGCAAACATATAAATGCGGGTGCAGAATACGGCTCATTGAACTGGAAAAAAGGATACAGCTCCATAAGGGGCGGAACGGTCATCTGGGATTACGCTTTCGGCGTTGCTTATACCGACAGCAACGGAGTGCATGACGATGAATACTACAGAAATTTTTCACCAACATTTAAATTAGGATGGCATCCGGATACAATCGATATAGAACTTGCTTATTTGTATGTTAAAAGCGAGTTTCAGGCGGCAGAACTGAATGAGCCATCCAATACCCTGAACAGTCGCTCGGAACACTGGTCTTTTCAGACACCGGACCCAAATAACGCCAATGAATACAAACACCAAATTGCCACACTCAATGCCTCTCATCAGATCAATGATTATTTTCGTCACAAATTACTTCTGGGCTGGTTTGAAAAAGAGCATTACCGAAACGACCGTGACGACGGTCTTTTAGGATACGAGTCGGCACCGTTTAATAATTTTACCTTCGATGGCGTTACTTACAATGCCGGTGAAGCGGTACCGATTTATGATGAGGGTACCGGTGAGGCGTATGGTTACGATAACAGGAACCTGATGGCGGACTATAATTTGATATGGGACAGCCGTTTGGGTGATCTTGGTTCCAATTCCACTCTCTTCGGACTTGAGTATTATTACCAGGAAGGCGGGAAATGGGGCCGATACGGGGATGTGGATTCAAATAACTATAACTACTCGTTTTACATCAATGACCAGTTGCTGCTACTTAAGGAGGCATTAGTTCTGTCGGCCGGTCTGCGTCGCGATGAGCATGAAGCCTATGGCACCCAAACAACCGGTAAAATAGGTTCAGCCTACACTTTTTTCAATATGGGAACAACCTTGTTTACCAACTACGGCACCAGTTTTCGAGCGCCCACATTTTCCAATCTCTATGATCCGTCATACGGCAACGAAGATATTGATCCGGAAACCGGTTGGACAGTTGAAGGCGGACTCCGCCAGGAACTGATGAACGGTCGCATTGATGCTGAGGTAACTTATTGGTATTCGGAGTTAGATGACGTAATCGTCTTTGACTATACTATTCCCAACTCGAAACGCCCATCGGGTTTCGGTGAATACGGAAATCGTGATTCAGCTGAAACCAGCGGTGTGGAATTTGCGTTTGGCGCCCATATTACCGACCACATCAATCTAAAAGGAAACTACACTTATACAAACTCTAATAGTGAAAATGATGGAGAAAGATTTAGAACCGTGCAAATCGCAAGAAACAAAGGCAATCTTTCGCTGTCTTATGTAACGGATGAATATGCTTTCGGTGTAACGGGATATTACTCTGGCCCGCGGCTTCGCTGGAAAGGTGATATTGAGATGAAAGAGTATTATCGGGTGGATCTCTTCGGACGTTATGAAATTCTTAAGGGGGTAAATCTGTATGGACGAATCGAAAATCTGACGGATGAAGATATTGAAGAAGGTCTTGGTTATGAACAACCAGGTTTTTACGGCATCATAGGCATTGAATATTTGATGTAAAACTAATTTTATATTTTTGAAAAAGGATTGGAAGAAAAAGATCATGCTGATTGAAACATATTACGACGGAGTGGAAATTCACCGAGAAGAAAAAATTATCTACGCCGATTTTCTCCTCCCCCATCAGGTGCTTTCCACCTGTCGTTCGGCCGGCGGGTTTCAAACCGGGCTTAAATATATATACAACCATCAAAGTTGTGAACCCGCCGGCCATAACAGTATGATGGCTAACAAATTATGGCGAAATCCTGTTGCTTACAGGCAACGAACGTGTGAACCATACGGCCTGCCCGCAGAAAGCTGTGCCACTATGGGAACAGCTGCTAATATGAATAACGCTGCTTTGATATCTGAAAAATTTCGTGATTTACAGGTAGTGGCTGTTTGCACCGGCGGTGTGGAAAGCAATGCAGGACGGGCAGGCGATCCGGCTTCGGTATTCGAAAGCGCCGATGGTTTTGAACCCATAAAGCCTGCCGAATCTGTGCCGGGTCCGGGCACTATAAACAGCATGATTTTCATTAATAAACCGCTGATTCCCGGCGCTATGGCCCGAGTTATAATGACCGCAACCGAAGCCAAGACTGCGGCATTGCAGGAGCTGGCTGTCAACTCTCGATACTCGGACGGACCTGCCACCGGCACGGGAACAGATCAGATTATCGTTGCTGCGATGCAAAATGATATTCCGCCACTGACAAGCGCCGGTAAACACTCCAAGTTGGGAGAGCTAATCGGACACACCGTATTGATGGCAGTCAAACAGACTTTAGCCAACCAGAACAATCTGACACCGGCCGGTCAATGCTCGGCAAAGATCCATCTGGAGCGTTTCGGAGTAAACCGTGACGGTTTGCAAAACGCTATTTGCCGTTTCCTAAGCAAAGAACAAGCACTGCTGCTGCGCAATAATTTTACTGAAATCGAGCGCGACCCGCTTACAGTAGCTGCTGTTGCCGCCATGACCCATCTTAAGGATAAATTTGCATGGAAAATTCTACCTGCCTCATGCTGGTCTGAAATAATGGGAACCTATGCAGCACAGATCGCCTGTGCTGTGAGCGGTGATTATAAGCAAATGACAGCATACCGGGAAAAACTTAGCCTCACACAAACTGAAAACAATAACCCGGCATTTATTGATTTGTCCAGCCGCGCTATAGCTTTGGGTTTTGCAAACAAATGGGAAAAACCATTAGGCGAAAGGGGGTGATAAAAAAACATTAAACATATAAGCCGTCTGTCGCTATGCACAGACCATGACCTGTGAATAGCGATAACAGGGAATCACTTACAAACAGTGACGAACCTGCGGCTACCTCTCTGCCCTGCCCGCAATCGCGGGCAGGGAACCCGAGGGTTATTTATTCCTCACACCACAAAATATTAAATCAATTACAATTATTAAAATTGTTGGAGGAAACGAAGAAGCAATATGAAAAATATTACGAAAATGAGTTTAAAATCACTATTACTTGTATTGAGCTTTTTACTGATTAATGGACTTTCGGCAGCAGCAGAAGTTGAAAACAAAAAAACCATAGATGAAATGGTGGTCACAGGAACACGATCAAAGGAGCGTCTTATAGATGTGCCTGTAACCACGGAAGTAATCACACGGGAAAAAATCGAGATGTCGGGAGCCGTCGATATCGGCGATCTTGTCGGTAAATATATCACCGGCCACTACCACAAATATAATGGCCTTTTAAGTCCTGTGGGTCTGAGGGGATTTCGCACTGAATCCCATGGCGACGATGTCAAAGGATATGTTTTGCTTCTTATCGACGGCCACCGTATCGGAACCGGAAATGCTGCTAAAATCAATCTGGACCGTATCGAACGCGTGGAAGTAACCAAAGGGCCTGCATCGGCTCTCTATGGTTCGGCAGCCATGGGGGGGGTCATCAATCTGATTACAAAAAAAGGAGAAGGGGATCTTTCCGGAAAAATAAGCGGAGACTACGGCAGCTTCAGTTATTACAAAGGTGAACTGGCAGGAGGCGGGGAAGTTAATGATAATTTTCGCTTCTATCTCTCCACTTCATATGAAGATATTGACGATTACGACGACCCCGAATTCGGGACAGTGTATAATACCGGCCTGACAAAAAAAATTATCGGCGGAAATCTTGTCTACATGTTCAATGATTCCCATGAGCTAAGATTAGGAGGCAACTATGCCGACCTTGCCAGTGAATCACCCTCATGGGAAAACGGCACCTACTCGAACTATGTCAGGAATAACAAAAAACACAATGACAAAAGCCATGGTTATTCAGATTTGGAATACAACGGAGATTTTTTTGGGGGCCAAGTCCATATACGGAGTTTGGGATACTATCTGTGGGATCGTAATCACTGGAATTACGGATACCCTGTTGCCAAAGATCTCCAGAGCAAATATACGGATACCACATGGGGCACCGACCACCTGTTTACCTGGAATATGACAACCTGGAACAAGCTGCTTTTAGGATGCACTTTTGAATGGATGGAAAAAGAATCTGAGGCAGTATCCGGCGGCTTGCCGTCTACACCTTACACGCCTGGAATGGAATACGATACCAAGGCACTTTTTTTACAGGACTCCCTGGATCTATGGAACAACCGTATCAATTTAATTGCCGCTGTCCGATATGATCGTTTTGATGTTAAAACGACCAGACCTGAGACCGGTTATCTTGCAAATTTCATCGGAAAGGAAGAAGACTACGACAACATTTCCCCGAAAGTGGGTATAGGTATCAAATTCTTCGACGAACTGCTGCGGGTTCGGGCCAATGTGGGCGAGGGATTTAAATCGCCTTCTGCTGATCAGCTCTCCGCTGATTATGTCCACTCCACTACCGGTGTGCACTATGTTGGAAATCCGGATCTGGACCCTGAAACCAATCTGACCTATGATGTAGGCTTTGATATTTTTCACGACCTGTTTACTTTAAAGGTCGGGTATTTCCATTCGGACTATGAAGATAAGATTGTTCAGATCTCTAGTACAATTAACGGCAGCCCTGTCCAAACTTATGCAAATCACGGAAATGCCATAATGGAAGGTATTGATATCAACGTTGAATGGTGGGTCGGTCAAACCTTTCAGTTTCCTTTTGATATGACTTTGTGGTCCAACATCACATTCAATACAAACTATGAAGATAAAGAAACAGATACTGATTTGACTTATATATCCGATTATGAAGTAAAAAGCGGTCTTGATCTGAAATATAGAAACTTCAGCTCACAGCTAAACTATGTCCTGGTGGGACCTCAAGTGATCCAGAATTGGGATAACTGGCCTGCAACCGAAGAAGGAAAAAGCCACTTTGATTTCTGGGACCTGACCATGCGTTACAAGATAAAGGAGCATTGGGAAGTCAGAGGTAGTGTATTTAATCTTTTTGATGACCGGGTTGAATGGACACGCGGCTATCCCATGGCGGAACGTAATTTCCGTGTAGGTTTTTCTTATAAATTTTAAGCCAACGGCAAAGCCGTATTCTGAATAAAGCCGACTACGGCTTTGCCAGGTTTAAAATTTTATAAACAAGCGTGAAAACGAGGTTTAAAAAAAATGAGAATACTATACATCCATAGCCAAATGTTTCACCGCCGGACATGGCTGCGAACAGTCAACCGGTTGTTTCATGACGGCATTGAGTTGTCATTTACCGACCAGATGTCGGCCCTTGAGATACTTAAAAGCCGGGACAAGAAAGAATATTTTGACATGATGATCGCCGAGCTTATGTTAGGAGTGCCCGGCTTTGAACAACTTATAGCCTACAGCCGGAGGATCGAACACCGCATAGGCATATCCCCGGAGATTCCATCCGATTTTACTACTTTTCCGACTGCTACAGCAAACGAATTCAAGCGATATTTGTGCAAGGTCTCTTTGATCAACTACGTCAACGGAATCCGGTTTCTTGCAGCACAGGCCGGTATGTCCGTGTCTTTTGAATCACGGACTTCAGTGCGTACCACAGGAATTTACCATCCCCATGCTTTGGAACCTTTCGATGACCCGGATAAATATAGGACATGGCTTTCCGGTCGCCTCAAGGATAAAAGCCCCCCATGGATAGGCTTACTCTTTTATTACAGCCAGCTGGCTGAAGAAAACACCGCTGATATTGATGCCGTAATTCAAGGTTTGGAGTCACATGGTCTTGCTCCGTTATGTGTGTTTTGCGCCGGTGTGGATGAAACGGAAAACGAAGATTTCAAAATACCTCTTTGGTTAAGCTTTTTCCGGCAGGCACCAGGCATTGATGTACTACTCAACATGACGGCTGGCCGATTGCTTAAAAAACCTGAACAGAATTTTCTTCTGGAGTTGCTGGATGTACCTATTATACAGTTGCTTCGCTCCCACAGCCAGGCACCGGACCAGTGGCACAATGACCCCCAAGGACTCCCTGCACTTACTACTGTCTATAGTCTCGCCCAGCCTGAAACATGCGGGGTTATCACCCCGGTTCTGATAGCGGGCAGCAGGCAGGAAGGTTCCCATGGCAAGGGTATCGGGTATCTTCCTTTCATGCCCATTGAAGAGCGAATCCTAACTCTCTGTTGCAGGCTAAAGCGCTGGATTCGGTTACAACGCCTGGCCAACCGGGAAAAGCAAATCACCTTTGTTTTGCATAACAACCCATGCAAGGGGGCGGAAGCAACAGTTGGTATGGCAATGGGTTTAGATACTTTCGAAAGCCTGGCACTGGTTTTAAAAGCAATGAAAGCCGCCGGATATGACGTTGGACAAGCTCCGCATTGTGGCCGTGACATATTAAATGAAATTATGAGCCGTAAGGCTACAACTGAATTTCGTTGGACCACTGTAGACGAAATTATAAACAAGGGCGGCGCACTATATAAAATGGACTCAAAAGAGTATAAATACTGGTTTGATAATATTCCCGAATCTTCCCGCCGCAAGGTTTTTACCGATTGGGACGTGTTTCCCGGTAAGGGCATGGTTTATAATGACAATGGAGAAGATGTTCTGGTGATAACAGGCATTCAATACGGTAATATCCGTATCATTGCTCAACCAAAGCGGGGTTGCTATGGCGCAAAATGCACTGGTGAAGTTTGCCGGATTTTACATGATCCTCTGCTGTCACCGCCGCATCATTGGTTGGCCACATACAAATATATCCGGGATAACTCGGATGCGGTAGTACATTTCGGCACCGAAGGATCACTTGAATTTTTACCCGGCAAACAAACAGGTCTTTGTGATACCTGTTTTTCCGAAATCTCCATCGGAGATCTGCCCAATCTTTATGTTTATATCATGGATGCCACCGGTGAGGGCCTGATTGCCAAACGACGCGGACAAGCAGTTCTTGTAGATCATCTGACGCCTGTATATCGACCTGCGCCTATGGATGAAAAGACCTGCCGTTTGGAGGCTCTTTTGGAGCAATACCACAAAGCTCACCAGATGGGTGAAATTGGTCGCAAAGAAGTTATAGGAACAGAACTTATACCGCTTCTGCTGGAACTGCACATTGTTGACTCAGTTCCACAATCTCAGGATCTGATGAACATTGCTACTATGGCACGCCAACAGATTACACTTGCAAGACAGGCTTTGATGCCGGAAGGACTGCATCTGCTGGGAAAACCACCCGACAGCGGGGCCGTGGGCCGCCTTTTGGCTACCATGCTTCGGACATCGCCTCCTGATCTGCCGGACATCGCAACAATAGCTGGCTGGTTGCAAAAAAAAGACTCTTCATCTTATGATTCGGCGGCAGAATTACTTGACCAACTTGCTTCAGGCAGGGAGTCAGATACATCATCACCGGATATTGAACCACTTCGCAACTTTTGCCGGAATACGGCAAAACAACTCAAACATTGTGATCATGAAATCACGAACCTGTTGGCCGGAATGGAAGGCCGTTATATACCTCCGGGTTTGAGCGGTTCCCTTAGCCGGAGCCGTATTGATTTGTTGCCGACAGGGCGTAATTTCTTTGCCACTGATGTAACTGCTTTGCCAACACAAGCAGCCTGGGCCATAGGCCGGCAGATGGCGGACAAACTGTTGTGTAAGTTTCTGAATGAGGAAAATCGTTTCCCGGAAAGCATAGGCATAAACATTTGGAGCACCGATGCTTTTAAATCAGACGGCGAACTGTTATGCCAGATTCTCTATTTGATGGGCGCACATCCTTTATGGCACCCCTCCGGACTTATCCGTGAAGTAGAGGCCATCCCTTTGGATGAATTAATCCTGAACCGGCCGCAAGGCCAACCCATACCACGGCCCCGTGTAGATGTAACAGTTCAGACTTCATCTATTATGCGCGATATGGTTCCCAACTTTTGCGAGCTGATAGATCGTGCTGTAGTTACACTCAGTTTTTTAGACGAACCCGAAGATCGCAACTTCATCCGCAAACATACCAGGCAGGAAATGGACAAACTGCGTGAACAGACCGAAGATGAGATCTTAGAATCTAAAATAAGGCGATTGGCCACCTTAAGAATCTTTTCTTCAGCCCCGGGCGCTTATGGCCTGGGGGTAGGACTGGCGCTGGATGCCTCAGCATGGAATGATGCCGTCGATCTGGCCGAGGTTTATATAAATGGGGGCGGGTTTGCTTACGGCTTTAACGACCTGAACACCGAGGTATACGGCATGCAGTCCAAACAAATGTTTGCCGAACAACTGGCCCGCATCGACGTAGCTTACATGAAACAGTCCTCAGCAGAATATGATCTTTTAGACTGCGGATGCTACGCTGTCTGCCAGGGCGGTATGGCCGCAGCTTCCGCCACTGTGGGGAAACATCCCCCTCGGCTCTACTGGGGCGACAGCACCTTGCCTGAAAACGCAGATGTTCGAGACTTAGGCCAGGAAATACAGAAAACAGCCAGAGCTAAACTGCTCAATCAGGCCTGGATCGACCAGTTAAAACATCACGGCTACCAAGGAGCCCAGATTGTGGCAGGACAAGTCAATACACTGTTTAAATGGAGTGCCACAACGAATCTTGTTCCCAAAGGCATGTTTGAATCTGTAACGGAAAAATATATTCTTAATGAAATAAACAGCGAATGGTTGCGAGAAAATAATCCCTACGCTCTTGAAGAAATCACACGGCGGTTGCTTGAAGCTGCTTCCAGAGGACTATGGGAAGCCGATGCCGATAAGCTTTCGGCTGTACAGGCAACAGCTCTGGAAATCGAAGGATATATGGAAGAGATAATGGGAGAGGTGCAAGAAGATTTTCAAGGCAATAAGGTGGAGGTCTTAACTGTATCGGATGTGGAAAAGTGGGAAGTGGACTGGAAAATCGGTGAACGTTAAAATTAAGGAATATGGAAACATAAGGAATCATATATGAGAAAAGGATTACTTATTGTCAATACAGGAAACGGCAAGGGAAAAACAACTGCTGCTTTGGGAATGGCAATGCGAGCTGCCGGTCATGGCATGAAGGTATGTTTTATACAGTTTATCAAAGGCAGTTGGAAATATGGCGAAATGGAATCTGTAAAACGATTCAAAAACATAATTGACTTTCATGTAATGGGTAATGGATTTACCTGGAAGTCGGATGATATTGAAAAAGATAAAGCCGCAGCAAGGATAGCGTGGGAATTCGCTTGTGAGACCATGTTATCAGATCACTATGATATGGTTGTACTAGATGAGTTCACCTATTTGTTACTATATAAAATGATATCTTTAGATCCTGTACTGAAAGTTTTTGCAAACAGAACCGCAAACATGCATGTTGTAATAACCGGCCGGGAAGCACCTCGGGCTCTACTGGATGCTGCCGATATGGTAACTGAGATGGGTGCAATCAAGCATCCTTTAAAGTCCGGCATAATAGCACAAAAAGGCATCGAGTTTTAAATTTGAAAATGGGAGGTAAAAATGTATCTTTATTGGCGCATACAACAAGATTTGGACTGTATGGGAGAAGTACTTCAGTTTCATGATCCCAGTTTTATACGATGTTTCAGGCAATGGGTAAGCCGTAATTCTGCCGGTATAGCTCTCGCAGAAGATATGGATTATCAACAATTTTATTGGCCTTGTCTGAACTGATAAATGAATTAATGCCAGTTTAAGCGCTTTCATATTTTTTACCTGTTAGCCATTTTTGCTCATCCTTTTTCTATTTGCCATAGAGCATGATACAGATCACATACCTGTGTCGGGTTTTCTTGTTGATTGTAAAATAAGCGGCTGGGACAATCACCGGGACATATTTTCTCAAGATCACAAGAGTTACACAAAGCGCCATGCGGTTTAAAATTACTCAGTGTTTTTAAGTTTTCGAATCGCGGTTCCCAAACTGTTCCGGCAAAAAACCGCGAATCACCCAGTGTTTGACCGCAGGGAAAGATCTTGCCATCGGGCTGCACTGCAATGCTTTCTCCAAGGCAGGCGTGACAAAAAACGGAACACTTTTGATTTTTAGCAGTCAAAAGCAAATCGCGTTCACGTAGGCGAATAGGAACTGATCTTCGCTCATTAACGCCATCCAGAGCAGCCACCATTTTTTGCAATCCATTTGTTAAGATATGCTTGTCCGCCGGTGCTACGAACGCAGAATCCTTCGCGCGCCCTTTGTTTATCAGCAGATCTAAACCGATACCCCGAACGCAGGCAAATCCTGCCACGGCCAGCACCAGGCTGTCTAAAAAGGCCGCATTGGCTTGTGTTACCACCGTAGTAACATTAAAGGGAATACCCGCAGCTTCCAATCTCTGTAAGCCCTGAAAAGTTTCGGATGCCATACCACGCTGCAAGTGCTGGATCGGAGGCGGGCCGTCCAGGCTGACTCCAACCTGAAATGAATGAGCCTTTAATATATCCAGCAGATCAGATGAAAGGCAGGTGGTATTGGTCTGAACACCCATACTGCCACAGCGTCCGGTATCACTCGCCAGAATGGCTGCCCTTTCAATCAGTTCAGGTACCAGGGTAGCTTCTCCACCTGTAAGCTGAAGATGAAACCTTTGTTCTCCGGCAACAACCAATGACATAGCTTGCTGCATCACTTTCGCAGTCATGTCCGGCGCAGAGCAAGATTCGCCATAGTAGCAATAACTACATTGCAGGTTGCAGCGCATGGTCAGAACCAAAATAAGATAACGTATGGGCATGAAATCAACAATTTCAATTACAATCTTTTTTGTATCGAGTGCTTCCCCAACTTCAAGATAATTCCGTTTTACAATCTCATTACGGTCAATGTGCATAACATTTTGAGGATGGTTTTTTTACATATTCGGAAAGCCACTCGGCAGTAGTATAGATTGTCCCAAATTTATAAACCACAGCAGTATCCGTATCCGTATCCGTATCGTGTTTTACATAAATTATATTTACCAAACAATCTAAAACAAGCTGCAATCGTTAGATAATTTGGACAATCACTATATTAATTATCCGCACAATCTAAGTTCACGACCTGTTAATCTTAGCTCCGAATGGCTGACAAGTTCACAGGTCATGCAGACAATCCTGTTCATTCCTCTTGCTGTGAGCACCCAACAGGCATCCATAACATCAAAATGGCCCTCTTTTGAAGAAACAACTTCCACTCTATCCGCATTAATCTTTAAGTTCTTGACTGCCTGGACCAAATCAAAATTTGTTTCTGATGTTTGATCTCCCACCATACAAACAATTACACCAGTTTTCATCACATCTTCTCCCAATTAAAAGATTTATATCCAGGCCCGCCAATGCACAAAAAAAATCCCCGAACCGAAATTAATCGATCCGGGGATGTCCCTTATTTATCCTCAGAATCCTTGATGCGCTCTCTTGTCCGTAGAAAACACGCAAATATTCAGGCAGGTCTTCTGGCTCTCGGATCATCCATCAGGCTGCGCCTTCCCATCACAATATTATGTGACAGTGACATCTTACAGCCTTTGTCCCCGATTACAGCGGCGGGCCCGCCCCCGATTCACACGGGGTTCCCTATTCCGGCGGGGTGTAAAACCCCCGCCCTACATCGCATTACGTAGGGCGGCATTTCACATGCCGCCATATTCTAAAAAGCACCTGAATATATATGTACCTCTTTAATAAGAATTAATGAAGTATTTTGTCAAGACAATTCTTTAATGGCAAACTCCATTGTTATTTCTCCTTTTTTTCACCGTTGAGCCACTTTCAAAACGTTTCAGTTTGGTCAAGTTCAAGGTGGGTGATAATTTTAACCGCAGGAATACATGGAGTATTTCGAGGATTAAAATTTTCACCCAACGCAGAGATCGGCCGAAATGGAACGTTTTGAAACTGGCTCCGTTATTTCAACATTCCCATGTCATACTCAGCTCCGATTTTCCTGTAATCTTTTTTCATGTCAGCGTACACCGGCTTTCCCACCATGAAAGCATAAATCTCATCTATTTTTTTCTCCAAATCAATATCTGTAAATGCTTTTGGAGCATGGTTCGACTATCAATCGAACTTTCTGCATTACCTTAAGGCACCATTAAATTTGGTTCACTGCTAAAATTGAAGATAAATAATAGAAGTCTCATTCGGCTATACTTTATAAATCTTTTTTGTCCGTAACCCAATTAGAGCTGCTATCCCTGAACCTAATAACCATAATGTACCTGGAATTGGGACAGATGCCGCATATATTATAGTTTCGAAGTCATAGCCTCCGCTGGAGGGAAACAACTCCCACATGGATAATTCTGCCAAATTAGGGACATTGAAATTAACACCGTTTATACCATTAACAAGTACATAGTCTAATGAAATTGGTATAAAATCATCAAACGAAAGTTCAGGATATCCGTTGAAGTCTATATCATTGGTTTCGTCAAAAAACTGACTGTAAAAAGAAAACATAACCGATAATCCGCCTGTTGGATTTATCCCTTCATCGCCATTATTTATAAGCTTATCGTCATAAGAAAAGCTACCAGTTCCAATGTACCCCGTGAAAGGGCCATCCCATACAGTGCCCCAGAATGTTTTTGTTACTGAAGCAGATTGAGCCATCACAGGTATTCCAACCAGTATTAAAACTGCTATTAATATGGATAAATACTTATTCTTCATACCTTCCTCCTTTTTCTTGTACAATTTATAAAATTACTTCTACCAATAATAAACAACTATTACATTTCGCGCCTCCTTATTTTTTGATTTCGCCATCGAGATAGAACGGCCAGTTACCCGACCGCCCTCTCACACATCCCTGCATGCGGTTCTCCCGCACAAGGCTCCTCGGTATTGTTCGATTCGTACAAAAATTGCTATTCCCTACAGTGAGGTTTGCATATGTTTATCAACCTGTCTTATCTGCATATGTTTCCTTTGCGGGCTGCACAATACCGTCATCCCCTTCCCCTTATAATCGGCGTTACCGTCTCAGAGTACTATGAGATTATCTGGCTCCCTTAATGCCCTTCTTTTGGTTGAAACATCCTACCTTTAAGTTCAAGGAGGCCGAAAGGGTCTCCCAAGTTCCTGGTACTTCTCTCACTGCATGCCACGCTCTTG
>JAHITX010000116.1 GCA_018817425.1 Pseudomonadota bacterium | reverse complement strand
TTGTATCACGCAAAACAAAACTGGATTCAAAAAAACCATGAAAACTGGATTCCATTTCTGCTGAAGCATTTGAAGAGAATATTCCTAACAGCACAACAATTGTAAACACAAACAAACCTGTTTCCCCCCATCTTCTCTTACCCATATCTTTCCTCCTTAATTAAGTGTTTTAAAAAAGATACAATTTCCCCCTACTTTGTATGTCTCACCTCCTTTTCTCATTAAACGCCAACATAAGAGCCAGTATAATAAACTACATCCTGATCCATCCTAAGTAGATAACAGCAAGAAATTTTTCGTGGTAAAAAAGCCAGGGTTCAGTATTGAAGCAGGAATATATAAGAACGATTCTCTTTAGTCCTCATTTCAACATCTAATATGCCTAATGCCAAGATCATTTTGTGGTTTTCCGGTGATATGGCCCGTATATGTCTTTATATATGGCCATATACTGTCAGGAAATCGCCAACTGGTTAATGTTGTGGCCCATCATCGATTCTTGACAAACATACAGCAACCATTTATAAACGAACATGCCAAATGTCAAGAGATTTTTTTGAGTACTCGATGATATGGCCCATATCATTCTTTACATTGGGCCATATGCTGTTATGTTATCTCCAGCTGGTTAATATTGGGGCCCATCGTCGGTTCTTGACAAACATACCGTAACCATTTATAAAGGATTCATTTATAAAGTTGGAATGGTGAGTTTAGAAACATTGTTTTGGGATATACTGGAAGTGTTATAATGGTCGAAAAGAAAAAAACGTCAAAGTACCAGGTCGATGAGCTTGACCTGATGCTGATAAAGGAACTTGAAGCTAACTCCAGACAAAGCAATCGCCGGATTGCCAAGAAGCTGGGTGTAACTTCAACAACTGTTCAGGTAAGGCTTCAAAGGCTTCTTGATGAAAAAATGATCAAAATAATCCCTGTGCTGAATCCGGTAGCTATGAAATTCCAGACCAGGGCATTTTTTGGGTTGAATATCCGTCGTCCAGGCACTTGCGATGCCGCGGTCGAATATTTAAAACCATTAGCCTGTGTTCAGACTATCAATATCGCCACGGGTTGCTTTGACATGACATTATTTGCGGTTTTCCATGATATCGAAGAAATGCTTGGTTTCTTTGACGGCGAATTGAGCAAGGTTCCGGGCCTTGCAACTATTGAAGAGCTGATGGTCCTGAAGGTGGTGAAAAGAACATGGGCGCATAATGATGGCAGCGTTGGCCTGGCTGGGCTGTCAAGACATCGTGACCTTGACGAATCGGAAACCAGATTGATAGATGCGTTGAAGTTGAATCCCAGAGAGACTAATATGAATTTGAGCAGAAAGCTTGGATTGAGCAGGAAGGTTATAAGCCGAAAGCTTACCGGACTTGTCAATGATAACATCATTGCTTTCACCATTCTGGTCATACCTGAAAGATCTGCTGTACAGGCACAGGTATTATTGAAGGTTTACCCCGGAGAAATCAACAATGTGGCTGCAGCGCTGGCTGCAAACGAGAGAATTGCGCATGTGCTCATCGTCAGCGGCCAATTCAAAGTGTACTTTGCTGCCGTTTTTCGCAATCTGGAAGAATGCGCTTCTTTCATCAATGAAGAGACGCGCAAAATCCCAGGCATCATTAGCCACAAGACGGCTGTCTCTGTAGCAGTGCTAAAGCAGTCAGTGTTGCTTGGATAGTGAAGAAATTGCTCAGGGTATTTTGGCATGCATGTTTTTCTCTCACAATGCCTTTTTGTTTAAATCCGCATGAAACTCCGATTAAATAACTGCGATGATAATAAAAAATCATCGCAGTTATTTTTAATTATAATCAACCTTACTTGGACAACAATAAAAAATTACTAAGAGTAAAATAGCTGGGACTAAGTTTATCAGCCGGCATAAACAAGGCATTCTCCGGACTCGCTGATCGGCTTACACATGTGGAGTGGATAGCTTTTTCATCAATATAAAGCATAGCATCATGATCCCCTGTGTTATTTTTGCCGCTCTGGGCCTCACTGTAGTGCACTAAAAATGATACCCATGTCCGAAAATCTCCGGATTTTTCATATACCTCCTTAAACCATATGACATAAGTTTCCTGATCTATATAATTTACATGCAAGTCCCAGTTATAATAAGGATCTTTAGGTGTCTGTTCCACAATCCATACTTTTCTCGGAACATAAGTCAAATTAACAGGTGCCCAGGATTTACCTTTCCAGTTTGGGTCCTGAAAACCCAAATTGACATGACTGCCGGTAAAGGGAAACGATCTGGTCATACTTCCATCCGGCAATTCTTTCGCAGGCAGCATATCAGGACTTGTAAAACCAACCAGGATAGTCTTTTCACCCACATATTTCCAATTCATTGTACTGTCTTTCCCGGCCCACATATAATTTGTATCCCACCATGAGTCGGAACCCATGTAAGGGTCAGACCTGGTTGTCGTGCCGGTTTGCCTGGTTCTGCGGATAGCAGGGACATATGCATAACAGGAATCATCCCTCTTTGAATCAAAATAAACATAGTTGAGTGAATTAGTCCCTTTAACACTCATTGGTTCTAAAACATTCTGAAGCTCATAAGCCAAAACCTTATCGGGATTATTTATTGCCTTACCTGGCGGCCGACCGTTCAAGTATAGGCGGGTATCTATACCCTGAGCATAACGTTCCTCTCCGTTTTTATCTATCCACATAACACGGGTTTTTTCTCTTGAACCCATAAAACGGTATCTCTGGAAATTAAAATTGAATATGATTTTTGAACCGGCCCTGGGATCTTTGGTATCAATATCGGGAAAAGGATAACCGTAAACATTTTCCGGATATTTTCCTGTTTGTTTACTGATCAAATCGCCTTTGGGACTAACATCAAATTTTCCGGCATTTTTTGCACCTGCTGCAAGAAAGCTGTCATTTTGCTTGTATTTAAAGTTTAATTTCCCAGGTGTGATATAATAATCGCCTCTTTCAACTGCCCGGTACATGGCAGGAATAAGAATGTCTTTGTATTGTTTACAGTTACTCTTATCGATTACTTTAGGTAAATCCATAGACTGGCCAATGCCGGTAAATAAGAACAGAACAAATAACGAACTTAATAACAATCCAAAATACTTTAATTTTCCCTTGCGTTTCATTTTCTCCTTCTTTCCCCTTTCCACCCTTTTCATTGTTATAATTATATTCTCTCATCAGCATGAATCAGCTTTTTTGTTGTTTCATGTCTTGCCTGACATTGCAGTATAGTAATTACTATCTTTTAAAAAAGCTGATTCATGCCAAAGTACGCCTCTATTATATTGATAAAACAGAGGCTTTTTCAAAAACTCAAACATAAATATTCCCGGTATATTAACGATTTTTTTCTATTGCAAAAAAAAGTTGAATTATGTAGTATAAATTACTTTTCGATATTTAATGATTATAAATACAGTATATTAATGCACGAATGCTTGAGACATCGGTTTCTCCATTTATTGTATTTTACAATTTGTCTTCTTTTACGGTGTTATACAACTCATGCTTGTTTTACGAGGTACAAAGAGTTCCTATGATAGTCCCAAACTGTACAAATCGCTTGGATCTCTATTAAAAGACTATAGAAAATGGCGTGGAGTAAGCCAGGAATTTATTTCAGGACTGATAAGGGTAAGCGTTAGACAATTACGCAATTGGGAATCAAACCGACGCCGTGTTCGAACCGAAAATCTCCATGATCTTTCCGAGGTTACAGGTATTCCCATGCAGGTATGCGTAGCTCTTAACGCAGACCAGCCCATGTGGTATACCTTACAAAAAAGATGGTTTGCGTCCTCGCCGGTATTAGCGGATTCATTGCCGAGTACACTATTCAAATACTCCGGAAAATTGGACGATGTCTTTTCTTTAACCAAAGAAAAAATCAGAACTGACAAGCAGTATAATATGGTACTTTCGTGCCATAATGATATTTACCGTGCGGTTAAACCGCTTAGAAGAGATGTTGTCGAAAAAGCATCTTCAATCATTCCTGATTTGAACTTTATTGTTTTGGATTCCTGGGGCCATTATGTGGGACATAGCATCTGGCTGCCCTTAAAAAATGACGCATTTGAACAGCTAAAGAAGCAAAAGTCATTTGAGGGCTGGCTTACACCCGAAAGCATCAGTGATATTGTTGCTCTTAAGGAAGGCACAATATTATTGTTTTCTACATATAAAGCCAGCATAAATGTAGCGTACTATAACCAAATAAACGCCACGCAATACCTTACCGGTATTGATAAAAAAGAAAAATTCATAGTTGGTATGTATACGGCCATGAAAGAAACTCATGAACTGCTAAGTACCTTGGGATTTAAATTAGCAAAAAACGATAAACATGCAATATCGGAAGATTACAATATGCTATATGAAGCCGGATTAGATATTGTTATGAGACCCGGTGGGCCATGGCATTGGTTGCTTGAAAAACATAAAGTAAAAGAGGCAAATGATCTGACCGAAAGGTTTGAACCAAATGAGATGTCAGTAGTTGATCCGGAAATATTAAGCAAAGATCAAGATATGTTTGAAAAATCTTCATTGGATAAAATAACCGGTATCAAAACTTCAATACCGGATAATGATTCCGGCGTCATGATCGTTGACAGACGCAAATCATTTGATCATCAACCTGGGCATGGGAATTCATTTGAAGACTTTACCGTTCAGTCAAAGCGGCAAAGCGGCTTAGACAAACTTGTATATCCAAATAAGGATTTCCCATTATATGGAAAAAAGCAAAACGCAAATATTGTTTTAAACGGAACATACCATAAAAAAGGCGACGACTTTACTTTAACCAGAGAAAGTATCAGAACTGACAGGCAGTATAATATGGTGCTTTCGTGCCATAATAACATTTACCATGCACTTAAACCACTTAGAAGAGATGTTGTCGAAAAGGCATCTTCAATTATTCCTGATTTAAATTTTATGATTTTGGATTCCAGGGGCGATTATGTAGGGCACAGCATCTGGCTACCCTTAACAAAAGACGCATTTGATCAGCTAAAGAAGCAAAAATCATTTGAGGGCTGGCTTATGCCCGAAAGCATCAGTGATATTATTGCTCTTAAGGAAGGCGCATTATTATTTTTTTCTTCATATATTTCCAGCATAAATATAGCGTATTATAAAACTATACAGGTAGCACATTACCTTACCGATATTGATAAAAAAGAAAGATACATAGTTGGCATGTATTCAGCAATGAAAGAAACTCATGAATTGTTGAGTACCATGGGATTTAAGATATTAGAAAATGATAAACAGGCAATATCAAAAAATCACAATATCCTGTATGAAGCAGGATTAGATATTGTGATGAGATCAGGCGGGCCATGGTATTGGTTGCTTGAAAAACATAAACTGAAGGAAGATAATGATCCGATCAAAAGGTCCGAACCGAAAGAGACGCCAGACGTTGAACCGGAAGTATTAAGTAAAGATCAGAAAATATTTGAAAGATCTTCATTGGATAAAATATCCGGTATTAAAACGTTAACACCGGATAATGATTCCGCCGCCCTGATCGTTGACAAATGCAAATCATTTAATTCCCACCCGGAGCATAGAAATTCATTTGAAGACTTTACCGTTCAGGCAAATCAGCAAAGTGAATCAGACAAACTTGTATGTCCAAATAAAAATTGCTCATTATATGGTAAAAAAGGAAAAGCAAATATTGTTTTAAACGGAACATACCGCAGAAAAGATGAAAAAACAGGACGCCGCTTCCTTTGTAAGGAATGTAAAAAATCTTTTTGCAACAGAACCGGAACTATATTTTATAATTTATGTTCATCTGAAGAGAATGTCTTAAAAGCTCTTAAGCTTTTGGCCGATGGCAACCAGCTTTTATATACAAAAAAAACACTTGGAGTAAAATTTCGCACAATACGCCGCTGGCTGAAAATATTTCATGAGCATAATGCGGAACTAAATACATTGCTTAGAAATGAGTTAAACATGACGGAAACCGAAATCAATGCTTTAATGAGTAATCTTGAGGCCCACTTTCAAAACGTTTCAGTTTGGTCAAGCTCAAGGCGGGTGGAAATTTCAACCACAGGAATACATTAAGTATTTCGAGGATAGAAATTTGAGCCCAACGCTTAAGATCGGCCAAAATGGGGCGTTTTGAAACTGGCTCTATTGTAAAAAAAGGGGAAATATTATGGCAGAACATGTAGAATTGATATACCAAGGGGAAAAATACACTCTGCCCGTAGTTACAGGTACAGAGGGTGAAAAAGCAATTGATATTTCCATACTTCGTGAAAAAACAGGCTTAATAACTCTTGATACCGGTTTTGCCAACACCGGCAGCTGTATAAGTTCAATTACTTTTATGGATGGGGAAAAGGGAATTCTCCGTTACAGGGGAATTCCCGTTGAACAGCTTGCTGAAAATTCTTTATTTATTGAAACAACATATCTTTTGGTAAATGGGGTACTACCTACCAGAAAGCAGCTAACCGATTTCTCCATTCTATTAAACGATAATTCTCTTATTCATGAAGACATGCAATCGTTTTTTCAGAGTTTTCCAAGGGCCTCTCATCCTATGGGAATTCTTTCTTCAATGGTTACTGCCCTTAGAAGTTTTTATCCCGAACTTAAAGTTGAATCTGTAGAACAGATAAATTTAACTGTTACACGCCTGCTTTCCAAGATTCGAACACTTGCCGCCATGTCTTACAAAATATCCAGAGGACATAAAGTTGTTTATCCACGTCCTGATCTGTCCTATTGTGCCAATTTCCTTAATATGATGTTCGATAGCCCGGTCAGGCCCTATCAGATCGATGATGAAATGGTCAAGGCTTTAAATGTTTTCTGGATTCTGCATGCAGATCACGAGCAAAACTGCTCAAGCTCTACAGTCAGAATGGTAGGAAGCGGGAGAGTAAATCTTTACGCCGCTATTTCCGCCGGAATTGCTGCCCTTTGGGGTCCTTTGCATGGAGGAGCAAATCAGGCTGTTGTAGAAATGCTTACAAGAATAAAAAGAAAAGACGGTGATAATGTTAAAAAAGCTGTTGAAAGGGCTAAAGATAAAAAAGACCCCTTCAGACTAATGGGTTTTGGGCACAGGGTTTATAAAACCTATGACCCGAGAGCAAAGATTATGAAAAATACTTGTGATATTATTCTTGAAAAACTTCAGACAAGCGACCCTTTGCTTGATATAGCAAAAGCGCTGGAAGAAGTTGCCTTGAAAGATACTTATTTTCTGGAACATAACCTCTATCCTAACATAGACTTTTACAGCGGTATTTTATTAAGAGCTCTTGGTATACCTACAAATATGTTTACAGTCATGTTTGCAATAGGAAGACTTCCAGGGTGGATAGCTCAGTGGAAGGAAAGTGCGGATGATCCCAAATGGAAATTAAGTCGTCCGCGGCAAATATATGACGGTCCGCCATTGACGGAATATATACCCATAGACGAAAGGAAAAAATATCATCCGGATTACGGGCATAAAAAACATAGATAGGATAGTATCAACAAGACAAGACCTTAAAAATCCGCGTGGCACAATAGCAAATATTTAGAGCATAAGCGCTTATTGATAGCGCTTATGCTCCACTATTCAAATGAAACGATTTGTAATCAACCAACAGTAGGCATCTGCAACAGTCTCGAAACCTGATATTATTTAAATTGCCCGAGAGGTCTTTTAAAGGTATATCCTGCAGGCTTAACTACTAATTTATCCCAGGCTGCTGCAACATTTCCACCAAGAGCAGAGAAGGGGGAAGAAAGAATAAATACAACGGAACCTGTAGCAAGACTGGCTATACCAATTGGCCTTACTGCTACAAAGTCGGCAATCATAGCAATACCTTCGGGTGTTTCCGTCTTGTTGCAATCCAGCGCAAATACCGCAGGAGTGGATGATATAATTAGCAGTGCAATAATTGATAAAATCATAACAGGTTTTTTAAATGTCGTGTGCATGAATTTCTCCTTTCCATTTTACACGTTTAAAAAATAATTTTCATAAAAAACAGAGAAAGTACAGAGCATAAAAAAATCTAAATCTTAGAGCCACTTTCAAAACGTTTCAGTTTGGTCAAGCTCAAGGCGGGAGAAAATTTCAACCGCAGGAATACATTTAGTATTTCGAGGATTGAAATTTGAGCCCAACGCTTAAGATCGGCCAAAATGGGGCGTTTTGAAACTGGCTCCTTAATTTAAACAGGTTGCTTTTTAAACCGGATATTGTCTTATGTGTAAACATAGCATAAAATTATAAAAATTCTAACAATAATTATTGATTTTGCAAACAAAAATGTCAAACAACACTAAATATATTGATGTTACGGTTGATTTACCTGTATATAGCATATTCACTTACATTGTTCCCGAAGGCTTACATGATGGTTTTTTGCCGGGGAAAAGAGTGACTGTTCCCTTCGGGCAAAGAAACATAACAGGGTATGTGCTTTCCGAAAGTAAACATACAAGTGAATATGATGATAAAGAAATAAAACCTATAATAGATGTTATAGACAAAACATCTATTTTCCCGCCTTCTATGGTTCCTTTTTTTAAATGGATTGCAGATTATTATATTTATCCTATCGGTGCAGTAATAAAAACAGCTCTTCCGGGAGCAATAAGATCCGGAAAAACAAAAGCCAGGTTGGAGTCATACGTGTGTCTTTCCGGCGGCGGTTTGCCTGACAGTAAATTATCATTATCACGAAAAAATGTAATAGATTGCTTAAAAACTTACGGCGAACTGTCTCTTAAGCGTTTAAAAGAATATGTCCCCAATGCGACAAGAGTTGTTAAAGCATTAGAAAGTGCCGGATATCTTATTTTATCCAAAAAACCGGTTTATCGTGATCCTTTCGGAGAAGAAATAAGTCCGGATATTGCTCCTGCTCCAACCCATGAACAGGAACGTGTTATTTCAAATGTATTAAACTTTCTCGGCAAAGGCTTTTCTCCTTTTCTTCTTTCAGGAGTTACGGGAAGCGGCAAAACCGAGGTTTACATGAAACTTGCCTCTGCAGCTATTGATAAGGGGTATTCCGTTCTTGTTCTGGTACCCGAAATAGCGCTTATATCTCAGATAGAAAAAAGGTTCAGGGCACGTTTTGGTGAATGCGTGGCAATTTTGCACAGCGGTCTTTCTTCCGGAGAAAGATATGATCAATGGAGCAGAATAACAGATAAAAAAACTTTGATTGCAATCGGTGCAAGATCTGCTGTTTTTGCTCCTTTAACAAACATCGGATTAATAGTAGTCGATGAAGAACATGATTCATCGTATAAGCAGGAAGGAGGACTTAGATATAATGCAAGAGATCTTGCAGTTGTGAGAGCAAAACTTGAAAACTGTATAGTACTTCTTGGTTCTGCAACTCCTTCGGTTCAATCGTATCAAAACGTTTTATCAAATAAATTTTCAGGACTTACTCTAACAAAGCGTATAGAAAACAAGACGCTGCCTGAAGTTAATGTTGTGGATTTAAAAAATTACCGTAACAACCGGGGAATTAGACGGTATTTTTCACAAGAGCTTATAGACGGTATTAAAAACACTTTGTCCCGGAAAGAACAGGTTCTGCTGTTTCTAAACCGCAGAGGTTTTGCAGGTTTTCCTGTATGTTCTGCTTGCGGTGAAGCTGTAAAATGTAAAAATTGCGACATTTCGCTAACACTGCATAAATCAGAAAATGCATACAAATGCCATTATTGCGGTTATACAAAAGCTGCAAATTCCAATTGCGCCAAATGCGGATCTGCTGCAATTAAACTTCTTGGGCTTGGCACAGAAAAAATTGAAGAAGCGGTTAAAACTCTTTTCCCGCTGGCCAGAGTTGCAAGGATGGATTCGGATACAACAATTCGCAAAGGTTCCGTATTAAAGATATTAAAAGATTTGAGCGAGCATAACATTGATATACTTATCGGAACCCAAATGGTTGCAAAGGGGCATGATTATCCCGGCATTACACTTGTAGGCATAATCTGTGCGGATCTGTCACTTTCTTTCCCCGATTTCAGGGCATGTGAACGCACATTTGGGCTTTTAGCCCAGGTCTCAGGCAGAGCAGGCCGTGGAGATTCAAAAGGAAGTGTTATACTCCAGACATATAATCCGGAGCATTTCACCATTAAATCTGCAAAAAAACAGGATTTTATATCTTTTTATGAAAAAGAGATAGTTTTTCGAAAGGATTTGAATTATCCTCCATTTTCAAAAATGATTATGATCCGGCTTTCAGGCAAAGATAAGAAAAGAACCAAAGAACGTGCAAAAGCTTTGGGGAATTGCTGCAATGAATTGAAAAACGGGAGTAAATCATTTGAAAAATCTGTAATGGTGCTTGGCCCTGTTGAAGCATCTGTTGCCAAGGTTGCCGGCCGTTACAGATGGCAAATTCTTTTAAAAGGCTATAGTTTTAGTCCCCTCCATCAGTTTGCAAAAATAATTGTCCTTGAAAAAGCCAATAAGATATGCGGTAAAGATGTCAGCGTTGTTATTGATGTTGACCCGTATTTTATGATGTAATAACTATAGTTGAGGAAATTTTTTATGGCGGAAGACAAATTAGCAGTCAGAAAAACTATTAATGCTGCTTTTGAAATGAATAAAATAATGTCGCAGTATTTTTATGAAATGGATAATGCGGCAAAAACAGGGGATAAAAAAATTGCCTGGTGTTCCAGCGTTGGGCCGGCCGAGATATTAAGGGGCATGGGTTTTCTTGTATTTTTTCCCGAAAATCACGGCGCAATGCTTGGCGCAACCCGTATGTCAACCGAAATGATTCCTTATGCAAATGCCCGCGGGTATTCTCCTGATATATGTTCGTATCTTACTTCTGACATAGGAGCGTATATAAGAGGTTTAACACCGCTTAAAAAAGCATATGAAGGAATAGAATGTGTGCCTAAACCTAACGTTCTTGTATGCAATACGAACCAGTGCAGAGATGTCCAGGACTGGTTTTGCTGGTATTCAAAAGAGTTTAATGTTCCTTTGCTTGTAGTAAACACACACAGAGGAATTAAAGATGTTAATAAATCACATATTGAATCTGTGGCCAGGCAACTAGAAGCTCTTATCAAACCTTTGGAAAAAATATCCGGCAAAAAATATGACGCCGACAATCTGAAACAAGCTGTAGCTCTTTCCCGTGAATGTTCCGATTTGTGGAAAAATGTTTTAGATACTGCCGCAGCCATTCCTTCTCCCATTACTTTTTTCGATGGCACAATTCATATGGCACCAGCAGTAGTACTTAGAGGAACACAACAGGCAGTCGATTACTATAAACTTCTTTATGCTGAATTAAGGCAAAGGATAAAAGACAGGCAAGGTTCTCTTGATAACGAGAAGTTCAGAATATACTGGGAAGGTATGCCCATCTGGGGCAGGCTGCGCGACCACTCCGAAATGTTTACAAACCTTAATACAAATGTGCTTGCTTCCACATATTGCAACAGCTGGATATTCACAGATTTTGACCCCGAAGATCCTTTTACCAGTATGGCGAAAGCTTACACCAGGCTTTTTATTACAAGATCGGATGAAGCCAAGCAAGATTATATCAAGGAGATGATGGATTTCTTTAAAATCGATGGTATTATTTACCATGATGCTAAAACCTGCCCGCACAATTCCAACTGCCGCTATGGAATGCCTCAAAGGCTTGAAAAAGAAACAAAGATTCCATATCTCACAATAAACGGCGATTTAAATGATCTAAGGTGTATATCAGACGATCAGACAACAACAAATATCGAAGCTTTTATCGAACAACTTGAGGAAAATAACCAGCATGCTTGACAGTTTGTTTAAACCAAAATCAGTTGCCATAATCGGTGCATCAGTAAAAGAACTTTCCATTGGAAACAGAATATTAAAAAACCTTATAGATTTTGGTTATACAGGTTCAATATATCCGATAAATCCACAGGCAGATGAAATACAAGGCATAAGGGCATATAAAAGTATTCTGGATGTGCCCGGCGAAATAGATCTTGCCCATATTATCATTCCCAGTAAGTTTGTGCCCCAGGCAGTAGAAGATTGCGGCAAAAAAGGCGTTAAATCCATTATCATCAATTCTGCGGGCTTTAAAGAAACTGGCCCTGAAGGCGAAGCTATAGAAAAAGATTTTCTTTTACGGGCAAAAAAATACGGCATCAGGATATTCGGTCCCAATTGTCAGGGAATAATAAATACTGATCCGAACGTAAGGGCTTATTGTAATTTTGCATTCACAAAACCTGAAGCCGGCTATATTTCAATAGCTGCACAAAGCGGTGGTGTGGGGGAGTTGATACACCAGGGTTTTTCTGAAATGGGAATCGGAACCCGCCTATATGCATCTAATGGAAATGCCTGCGATGTAACCATTACCGAAATAATAAAATACTTTGGAGATGATGCAGGAACCCGCGTTATAGTACTTTATATCGAAAGCATTTCAGACCACAAAGCCTTTATTGAAGCTGCAAAAAAAATAACGGATAAAAAGCCTGTTCTTGCAATGAAAGCAGGCCGTACCGGTGAAGGTGAAAAAGCGGTATATTCCCATACCGGCAGTTCGGCGGATAAAGATATAATCACAGATATTATTTTAGAAAAAGCAGGTATCCTTGTATTTAAAGATGAAGGCGAATTATGCCGGGCAGCAGCAGCTTTTGCTTTGCAGCCGCTTCCAAAAGGAAACCGCGTGGGAATTATCACAAACACCGGAGGCCCTGCAATTATTGCAACAGATGTGCTTATAGACTCAGGGCTTGATATACCCATGCTTTCGGAACAAGCAAGAGATTATCTGATAAAACAACTTCATCCCGAAGCTTGTGTCAATAATCCTGTTGATCTGCTTGCAACAGGATTAAGTAAACACTTTCGCATTGCAATAGAGGCAATGATAAATGAAGATCATATCGACAGTATTTTTATAAATTTCGTAACACCTTTTTTTGTGGATACGGTAAGCATAGCTAAAGAGATTGCCGATGCAGGCATACAGAAGAAAAAACCGATAATATGCAATCTCATGACCGATAAAAGTCTTTGGACGGAAACTATCAACATATTAAAAGATGCAGGCATCCCATGTTACAGCTTTCCTTCGGATGCGGCAAAAGCTCTTGCCGCCCTTGTGCGTTACACTGGTATGCAGCCTGAAAAGAAATTATAATGAATATTATCTGGCTTGTTTTAATTACTGTAAGTATTATCACTGCGGTCTTTACGGGAAGGCTGGAAGAGCTTACAAAAGCCATTTTTGACGGGGCGAAAACTGCGGTTGAAATATCGCTTTTTCTGGCAGGCATAGTATCATTATGGCTTGGCATTACAAAGATTATAGAAGAATCAGGGCTTATTTATAAAATTTCACATGTTTTCAAGCCCGTTATTAACCGCCTGTTTAAAACAATTCCCGAAAACCATCCTGCTGTAACATCTATAACACTTAACATTCTGGCAAATTTCTTCGGCCTTGGAAATGCCGCAACACCGCTTGGCATAAAAGCAATGCAGGATCTTCAGACTCTAAATGAAGACAAGGATAATTTAACATTTGAAATGATGCTTTTTATTGTACTCAATACTGCAAGCATCCAGTTTGTACCCTTTACGGTTGTAGGAATTCTTTCGGATTTTGGATCTTCAAATCCTTCCGGCATAGTATTTCCAACCATATGCGCAACATTGATATCCGCATTTATCGCCGTATGCATACTGTTTCTGTTCAGAAGGCTGCTAAAATGAAGATTATCGGTTATATCTCCCAGCTTATGATCCCGGCTTTTATTTTGTTTACGGTCTTATATGGCGCATTCAAAAAGGTGCCGGTATATGATTCCTTTGTGTCAGGGGCCAAAGAGGGAATCCAGGTAATTGTGAAAATCTTTCCGTATCTTCTTGCTATTTTTATAGCCGTCAAAGCTTTTGCAGCATCCGGTGCTTTTGATATTCTCAAATCGGCCTTATCCGGCCCTCTTGATATGTTTGGCATTCCACCGGAAATACTTTCCATTGCAATAATCAAACCTCTTTCCGGAAGCGCATCAACAGCAATTTTCACAGACATAGTAAACAGCACCGGCCCCGATTCGCTTGCAAGTAAAATCAGCGCAGTTATTATCGGTAGCGCCGAAACCACATTTTATGTTCTTGCCGTTTATTTAGGTGCAGTAGGTATCCGCAAAACAAAATACCTGGTGCCAGTATGTGTTATCGCCGACATTATAGGTATTATTATCGCAATAGCTCTTGTGAAGTTGATGTTTTGATATCGAATTTCTTTTTTTTTCAAAAAATACTTTTAATCTATGCGCTCTAACTAAAGGGTGGGGACAATTTGTCCCCACCCTTTCCATTCATCCGTTAATTACGCCCGGATAGTAATACCGCACATCTGTTTTTCGATCCAGGCTTCGGAATATCCTTTGGCACGGTAAATGGCTTTAGTACGTTTGGTTGCCAGTTACGGGTCCTCAATTTCCTGAACCCGTCCACATAACCGACCTTGGCCAACCAGCATTTGAGAGGCTCCACCTTGGGAGATGTGATAGGCTGGATAATTCGGAAGATGCTTTCGGTGTTGGCAACTTCCGTCATGTACTTTTTGCCGTCTTTCGACTCAAGTTTGAGTTGTCGACAAAATGTCGACAACTCAACACCGCTTGATATTGCTTCTTTCTTTTTCACACAATACCAATAAACCCGTGGATTGTCACTATCTGTCAAAGCAGCAATATCGACAACCGCCTGGAAAAATATAGGGGTCAGATCCGCTTTTGGCTCTTATTGACAAATGAATAAGTTCATCTATACATCGATACCTAAAAAATTGATCAGCATGAACTGCTTATTAGTCCGTTCAATAATACAGCCAACGGAACTGTTTTTTCAATTTTAAACTGACTGCCTGTTTGTTTTATGTTATTCCACCGGAACCCTCTGAAGAGACAAATTGATGCATATTATTTTGTTTATTATAAAATGAAATGAAACCCAAGAGCCAAAAGCTGACTTGATCCCCATTCCTTTTATTAATCAAGTTCAAAAGTGTACTACGTCCCCTATTTATCCCCTCTGAGCATGTTTCAATCCACGCGCCCGCATGGGGCGCGACTTCTGTTCGGCTGCATAGCCATCTTGCTTATAAGGTTTCAATCCACGCGCCCGCATGGGGCGCGACGGCAAGAGGCTTACCTATCTTTGCTTACATGGGCCGTTTCAATCCACGCGCCCGCATGGGGCGCGACCAACCATCACCCCACACATGATTTGGAGAGTTGAGTTTCAATCCACGCGCCCGCATGGGGCGCGACAGCATTTTTATCCTCATCAGTCTTCAATGCTTGGTTTCAATCCACGCGCCCGCATGGGGCGCGACTTCTCCACTTCTTGCGGATCAATGCCGGATAATGTTTCAATCCACGCGCCCGCATGGGGCGCGACAGATCCAGCCAATCTGCCCTGAATCCCAGGAACAGGTTTCAATCCACGCGCCCGCATGGGGCGCGACGGTAATGTAATAGTGTAGGGTGTTTATGGGTTATTGTTTCAATCCACGCGCCCGCATGGGGCGCGACGGTCGGTTCTTATTATTTTGATCAATGGTTACAAGTTTCAATCCACGCGCCCGCATGGGGCGCGACC
>JAHITX010000115.1 GCA_018817425.1 Pseudomonadota bacterium | reverse complement strand
TCGCCTGTATTTCCCGCTCTTTTGTTCATAGGTTAATTGTATTGCCGGGAAAAACCACTGCCATGTAAAACTCTTTGCTGCATTTTTGTATTTTGCCTCTAATGCATTTACTAAAAAAACTCCGGCATATTTTTTGGCAATATCTTTTTTATGAAGCTCTTTTAATGTTTCAAGATGCTCTCGAAGTTCCGGAAGTATTGTTTCAGGAAGCGGTACTGTTCTGTCTTTTTGTCCTTTTCCATCATGAACCGTTAAAATACCCGCATCAAAATTCATACAGTGAACGCGAAGATTCAGGCATTCAAACAACCGGAGTCCGCAACCATAAAGCAATTTTACAACAAGAGCATACGGCTTTTCCAGCAAGCTCAGGATACTATCAATCTCTTCACGGGATAACACGACCGGAATATAAGGTTTTCTCTTTGCTCTCACAACCCCGTCGATTTTCCCGAATTCCTTTTTTAGAATATGCCGATAAAAAAATAACAGCGAATTAAAAGCCTGGTTCTGAGTGGAAGAAGCTACTTTTCGCTTCACAGCCAAAGAGGTTAAGAATTCTTTAACATCGTCTGCTGAAAGCAATTCCGGGTTCTTGCTTTTTGTAAAAGTCTGGAATTTCCGAACCCATCCTTTATATGTCCTGAGAGTTTTAGGAGAATAATGTCTTACACTTATTTCGTTCTCCAGGCCGGTGTATTCCTTTACCCATGAAGCACCGGTTGCTTGAACAGCGTACTTATTTACCGGTTTGCTGACGGTTTTTAATGAACCGTTAATAGTTGGTGATTCCGTAATAACTCCTGAAACCGTCATGCCGGACTCGATCCGGAAGCCAGAATTGCTTATAATTTCAGAATGCCGGCTTTCGCTGGTATGATGGGGCAAGCTATTATCCTGCTTTGCGGGTCCGTTAACAGCCTCACGAACTAAACAAGCTTTGTGGCTTTTAGAAGAAATATATTTAGGAGAATTTGTTGATTGGGTTTCGAATATTTTTTCTGAGGAGTCATTTGCCTTAACAATCTCATAATATAGAGTTATCGCCATTGCAGACTGGTCTTGTTGCTCTTTAGACTGTTTTTTTTCCTGCAACTTGCTGATAAATCGGGGAAGGCTGTCTTTATGCTCAGGCTGAAAATTATATTTTGCACAAAAGTCCAGATAATAACGCAGCCATTTTTTATAAAATGATTGCAAATTGTTCGGTATTTTTCTATTCCTCAAGCATTTATCAAATTGTTCGAGTAATTTAGGAGAGATAGGCAGCATAAATAAGTCTCTTTCTATATGAGTTAATAAATAGAATGTTATACGGAAAGATGAAAATATATAATTACAAAAATTCTGTCAATAGATTATTTACATTTCTAAATTAATTTGATAAAAGAACACCAAATATCGTGTAAGTAACTTTTAATTTTAGAATACAGTTTTTTCAATCTTTCAGGGGTTTCTCCCAAATGAGGAGCTATCCAAAACTGTATAATAACTTGTTCGGCAACAAAAGCAGAGAGTTGAATAGGCAAAAAAATGAATGTAAATCAACAACAGGTTAAAAGTGCTACTCAAGAAATTTTACGCCATATTGAAGATGCAGCTACTTCCAAATTAGCTCATTTTAAAATATCTGATAGGAACCAAACATTAGAAAGAAAACTTCAATTGGTAAGTGCAGTTTCTTTTGCGGGAATTGTTGTATTTTGGTTTGTTTCCACCCAATTATATTCTATCATAGAGGCATTTGGCGGTTCTGTGGGACCAGCATGGCGAACTACTACTCAAAATGCCATTCCTATCGGATTTGCCATGGCAAATGTTATTGCGACGACCTTTTTATATTTGTATAGGTTCGGCGAAAAAGCTCACCAGCACCGTGAAGCTGCTCAAAAATATCACCGTCTATGGCGTAAATGTCTGAATTATAGTACCGAATGTCCTGATATTTCCAGTGCAGATGATCTTGCAAGACTGGCTGTATCATATCGGCAAGAATTAAGTGAAATCAATCATAGCTCTCCAGATATCGAAGAGTGGGCATGGAAGACTGTTGATTCAGAGATCGCTAAAGGTGGTCTGGAGTATGATATTAATAAAAAAGCAGACAAGTCTGAGTCATGAATAGAGATAACTATGAAAAAGTATTGTCCATTATCTGTGACGTTCTTAAAGACTGGGAAGGTTCTTGGGCATTAACGGGCGGTGCTTCCTTGTTTGCCAGGGGAATGATTAGCGACACAGAAGATATTGATATTTTAATGACAAAAGAGTGTGCGCTTTTTTTATCAAAACGTTTAAAGCAATACGTGCTTCAAGCAACCGCCTTTTTGGAAAGTAAAAATATAAAATCAATCTTCGGTAAATATCGAATTGAAGGTGTGGTTATTGAAATCATGGCTGAAGTATCCAACAAATCATCTTTGGGTGAGTGGCTTCCCCATACTGAATGGTTACAGCATATAGAAATGATTGAAATTGGAAGGCTATCTGTACCTATGCTATCACTTATATATGAAGCACGAATCAACTCAATTATCGGCAATATCAATCGAGTCAAAATTATTAGTCAGTATCTGCCAAATATCGAATTGAAAAATGCCGAACAAACAAATCCTCGTGCCAAGATAAATCCGAATCGTCGGGATGAGACACAAGGTCTTTGAAATTCGATATTGTTACCCAGTGGGTGCTCGGGAAGAGATTTACTTCCTTCATCCTTGCAGGGCTTGCTCTGGCATTGATGTTAAGAT
>JAHITX010000114.1 GCA_018817425.1 Pseudomonadota bacterium | reverse complement strand
TCGCCTGTATTTCCCGCTCTTTTGTTCATAGGTTAATTGTATTGCCGGGAAAAACCACTGCCATGTAAAACTCTTTGCTGCATTTTTGTATTTTGCCTCTAATGCATTTACTAAAAAAACTCCGGCATATTTTTTGGCAATGTCTTTTTTATGAAGCTCTTTTATTGTTTCAAGATGTTCTCGAAGTTCCGGAACTATTGTTTCAGGAAGCGGTACTGTTCTGTCTTTTTGTCCTTTTCCATCATGAACCGTTAAAATACCCGCATCAAAATTCATACAATGAACGCGAAGATTCAGGCATTCAAACAAACGGAGTCAGCAGCCATAAAGCAATTTTACAACAAGAGCATACGGCTTTTCCAGCAAGCTCAGGATACTGTCAATCTCTTCACGGGATAACACGACCGGAATATAAGGTTTTCTCTTTGCTCTCACAACCCCGTCGATTTTTCCGAATTCCTTTTTGAGAATATGCCGGTAAAAGAATAATAGCGCATTAAAAGCCTGATTTTGTGTGGTGGCTGATACATTCCGCTTAACTGCCAAAAACGTTAAGAATTCTTTAACATCTTCCGGTGAAAGCAATTCGGGATTCTTGCTTTTTGTAAAAGCCTGAAATTTCCGAGCCCATCCTTTATAGGTTGCAAGAGTTTTTGGAGAATAATGCCGCACACGGATTTCATTCTCCAGGCCGGTGTATTCCTTTACCCATGAAGCGCCAATTGCTTGAACAGCGTACTTATTTACCGGTTGGCTGACGGTTTTTAATGAACCGTTAATAGTTGGTGATTCCGTAATAACTCCCGAAAGCGTCATACCGGACTCGATCCGGCATCCAGAATTGTTTATAATTTCAGGATGCCGGCTTTCGCTGGTATGATGGGGCAAGCTATTATCCTGCTTTGCTGGTCTGTTAACAGCTTCACGAACTAAAAAAGCTTTATGGCTTTTAGAAGGAATATATTTAGGAGAATTTGTTGATTGGGTTTCGAATATTTTTTCTGAGGAGTCATTTGCCTTAACAATCTCATAATATAGAGTTATCGCCATTGCAGACTGGTCTTGTTGCTCTTTAGTCTGTTTCTTTTCCTGCAACTTGCTGATAAATCGGGGAAGGCTGTCTTTATGCTCAGGTTGAAAATTATATTTTGCACAAAAGTCCAGATAATAACGCAGCCATTTTTTATAAAATGATTGCAAATTGTTCGGTATTTTTCTATTCCGCAAGCATTTCTCAAATTGTTCGAGTAATTTAGGAGAGATAGGCAGCATAAAAAATTATCTTTCTATATGAGTTAATAAATGGAATGTTATACGGAAGGATGAAAATATATAATTACAAAAAATCTGTCAATAGATTATTTACATTTCTAAATTAATTTGATAAAAGGACACCAAATATCGTGTAAGTGACTTTTAATTTTAGAATACAGTTTTTTCAATCTTTCCGGGGTTTCTCCCAAATGAGGAGCTATCCAAAACTGTATAATAACTTGTTACATGCCAAATCAATATAATAAGGTGGTAATTAAAATGACATTTGATTATTCTCTTGCAATAGGCGTTTTTGGGGTGCTCCTCGCTATTTATCAAGGTTTTGAAAGAAAGAGACTAAAAGGCTTTGTTCGAACCCAAGCATGGTATCTTTATTCTGTAGCGATTTTGTCTTTTACAACTATCCAAACTACCCTAAAAGCTTATAAAGAAGCTCATAAAGATAATTTCAATACACAAATATTTGAACACCTCTCAAAAAGTGAGGCATATAATGAAAGCCTTTTTCTTGAATGCATACGACAAATACAACTGTCAGAGCCACACTTTAATATCCAATCAATCATGACTTGGAAAATGCAGGGCAAAATATCTGAATCCCATATTCAACTATTCGAGCGTATGATGATAATGGATTCTCCTAGTTTATTTTATTTGTGGTATCAACAATTAAGAATAAAGATACAAGACAAAATCATAAAGCCACCGGAGCCCCATCAAAACACCAAGGATGATACTAAGCCACCAACAGAAATTAGCTAATCCGTCTTTTGCCGGATATATATCCATCATAAAATCTTCCTTTGCATGTAACAAAAAGTTGGAGCAGGTAAAACTGCTCAACTTGTTGTTGGGTAACTATGGAATAGCAAAATGTATAGTGAAGAAAAGTATAATAAAGACTACGCTAAGTTCATTCTTGATATGCTCTCCGGCGAAATGAATCGATCAAGGGATTGGCCCCTTCGGCTTTTAGGCTTTACATCTGCTTTTCACTTCGCGGTCATTGCAGGAATTCTTGTAAGCAAGATCACTTTCGTGACCTCGGCCAGACTGACACTGAGCTTCTTTTTTGTTCTGCTCTTCCTGTGGTCTGTTTATTGCTTCTGGAAGTGCCATATAAATTATTTAAAAGCAAGAAATGCACAGGTTACGCTTGAGAACCAAATCGGACTGGCAGACATGGATGTCTTGCCACCCACCTGGTTAGAGATGCGCAAGGTATCAGGCTTCACAGCTTTATGGGGCTGGGGGTTACATGTCTTCATTGCCCTTGGTTTTTGTTTGGCAACCCTTGGTGTTGTGTGGTTTCGTGTTACTCAATAAGAACGGCCCTTTAGGGTAAATAAAAAGTATTATGCCGAAATATTATCATTTGTCTGGACATGATCATTTGAGAGAAATAGTAGAAGGAAATAGTGATTTTGCTAAAGGTCAGATTTCCCCTCGAATCCCTACTGATTGTTTTGGGGAGGACAAAACTCCAAGGGTGTGTTTTAGTCCGTCTGTATGGCAGTGCATTCTGTCAAAACCTATTGATGAAACAGTTTATAAATTAGACATTTATGAAATCAGTGTCGATCATTTATCTGACCCAGTTGGCTTGGTAGCTGACATTGATATGACAGGAGAAAAATGGATTACAAATGATGATATGTTAGGGTATGCAAAACCGGTTGAATTAAAGAGAATTGGGCGAGTGTTTATTGATCAAGATACTAAAAAAAATCTTAAATTATTATACAAGCAAGGAAAGCTTTATGCTTTTACTGATGAAGCAGGAAGCGTCTGGAAAGTTGAAAATAATTGTTGGCAATTAGCTATGAAAATATAAACACCCAACATGTCGCTGGTAGGGACGGCGAAAAACATGCCGCCCCACAGCTCAGCGTTAATCGCTTCTGCAACTCCAAGCATTCCTTTTCCGGATAAACCTAAAACAAAGGATATTGCTCAAAGAGGAGCTTGATTTGTCTTGAAAACGAAAAGAACACTCAGTAGGTGGGAATGGAATATAGGATCAAGACCATTACCACCGTTGAACGCGTCCTCTGGGAAGAAAAGAAGGTCGGATCTTAAATGTTGACATAAAAGATTGGATTACGGGGACATGATACAGAACTCTTTCTAATGTCAGAGATAGGCAAACTCGTCCCGACAACACCAAAAAGAAGGTATATTAAATGCACATGAAAAACATAATGTTACTCGTATCTTTTTCCCTTATTTACATCGGTATAGCCGCCCATGCCCATGCCGAAAAAGAACGTTCGAATAGTGTAATCTCTGAAAGACTTATCGCTCAAATTGATCCTTCTTTATGGATTAACAAAAGTGTTAAAATAAGCCCTAACAGCAAGCGTGTGGCTTATGTGGCTCATATAGACAAGAAGGAGTTTATGGTAGTTGATGGTAAAGAGGAGAAGCAATACGATGGCATCCTCGAAAGCCCTCTCATTTTCAGCCCTGACAGCAAGCGTGTGGCTTATGCGTCTATGTTAGACGATAGGTGGTTTGTGGTAGTTGATGGTAAAGAGGAGAAGCAATACGATTACATCGGGTCTCCCATCTTCAGCTATGACAGCAAGCGTGTGGCATATAAGGCTCGATTAAGCAATAGGTGGTTTATGGTAGTTGATGGTAAAGAGGAGGAGCAATACGATTACATCGGGTCTCCCATCTTCAGCCCTGATAGCAAGCGTGTGGCATATAAGGCCCAAATAGGTGATAAGGGGCTTATAGTAGTTGATAGAAAAAAGGAGAAGCAATACGATTACATCCACGCCCCCCTCTACAGAACTGGCCCCCAAATTTCTCACGATCCCATTTTCAGCCCTGACAGCAAGCGTGTTGCCTATGAGGCTCGAGCAGGTGATAAGCGGTTTGCTGTAGTTGATGGAAAAAACGGGAAACAATACGATTACATCACCACTCCTATTTTTAGCCCTGACAGTAAGCATGTGGCTTATACGGCTGTGACAGCCGATAAGAAGTGCTTTGTGGTTGTTGATGGTCAAGAGGAGAAGCAATACAATGGCATCGGCTTTCCTATTTTCAGCACTGATAGTAATCGTGTGGCCTATTTGGCTCAAGTTGTTGTTCCTAAGTGGTTTGTGGTAGTTAATGGGAAAGAGGAGAAGCAATACGATTACAACAACACTCCCATTTTCAGCCCTGACAGCAAGCGCATAGCATATTGGGCTCGAATAGGTAATAAGGAGTTTGTGGTAGTTGATGGTAAAGAGGGAAAAAAATACGATGATATCCTTGGAGACCCTCTAATTTTTAGCCCTGATAGTAAACGCCTGGCTTATGCGGTTCAAGAAGGGGAAAAGAAATTAGTAGTAGTTGATGGACAAGAGAGAAAGAAATACGATTGCGTCCTCGAAAGCCCTCTAATTTTTAGCCCTGACAGTAAGCGTGTAGCTTATACAGCTCGGTTAGGCGATAGGTGGTTTGTAGTAGTTGATGGACAAGAGGGAAAGAAATATGATGCCATCATAACTATCGGAGGAGGAAGGATTATTTTTGACTCAACAGATAGCCTCCATTACCTGGCTTTAAAAGGTAAAGCGATTTATTTGGTGGAGGAAACAATCAGGTGAGGTTGAAATGGCAAGAAAACATGATTTTTATTAATGAATAAAATAAAAACAAAGTTGGGGTGATTCTTCCCCAAAAATGTGAACGCAAAGTTAAGCCACTGTTATGAAAATAACAGAAGAAAAACATGAGGGAACAGAACAGGGTCATGTTTTTAAGTTAACAGGAGTAGGCGGAGAGCGGGAACGCTCTTATCCTCTTAACTTTACGCTTAGATTATAAGGCTATATCTAATGACCCAACAAAAACATGCTGCGGTCAAGCCGCAGATGTTACCATTAGCATACACTATGATTTCCTAAAAAATTTTAACAAAGCTAAGACCATGAAAATATTAAAAGTTCTTGAAAAGATACTGATTAGATTGCTACTACTATTTGCAGTCTATGTGCTGGCGAAACTATTCACCTGTATCCCATAAAATTAAGACTCCTTTCACCGGGGGGGGGCTTAATCCATTGATAGAAAAGGAGAAAAAAATGAAACGAGATATGGATTTGATACGTACAATTCTTCGGTTAATTGAATCATGCGAAGGTTCTTTCGGTATTAGTTCCCCAACAATTGAAGGATACAGTGAATCACAAATAACACACCATTTAAGACTCCTTTTAGACGGTGGGCTTATCGAGGTTAAGAATGTCACCCATGAATTCCAGCAAGAAGACCTATATGATGGAATTAATCTTACTTGGGATGGGCAGGAGTTTGTAAATGCCGCGCGTGATAATTCCTTATGGAAAAAAGCAAAAGAAGCTTTAATAGATTCTGGAGTTAGCTTCACCGTTAAATCCCTTCTTGCTTGGTTGAAGGAGCAGGCATTGTTGAAGGCAAAGGAACTGTTGTAATGCCCAACGCTTCTATAATATCAAGGATAACGTTGCGATATTGTATGGCCCTACTATACCATTTAGCTTTCTCGTTTTCATTTTTTGCCCTTTCCATCCCCAAAAGCGCCTTTCGAGATTGTAGTACTATCGGGGTCAAACCTTGAATCCTGAACTAACTTGACAAATTGATATTTTATTAAGATTGCGTGGTGCTGAGAAAGAAAATCGAGACTTACTGATTTATTTGCTATGGAAAACCGGCCAATTGTCAAACCAGGAAATCGGTAATCTGATTGGGCTTTCCTATTCTATGGTTAGTCGCAGTGTAAAAGTAACAAATGACAAGATATTGTCTGATCAGGACTATAGGCGACAGTATCAAGCCGTCAGTTCAGATTTCAAGGTTTGAACATAGGAGTCCCTAATGGACGTCCAATCCGCCATCACCGGATTCTTTATTGAGAGGTAGTTATGACAAAATATGTATTGGCAAACTGGAAGGCCCATAAATCCATGTCCGAAGCTGAAGCATGGCTTGAAAAGTTCTGTCAGTTGTATCGTCCCAATCCCCAGGTAGAAGTAATCATCGCCCCAC
>JAHITX010000113.1 GCA_018817425.1 Pseudomonadota bacterium | reverse complement strand
TAATGTCGCTCGTGTTCTTGATAAAGTTTTCGATACCGGCACGCAGAAGATCTTTTCAAAGATCGCGCAAAATGCCATCAACATATTCGATATCGATCCACAGCGGGTTCACTTTGATACCACATCCATCAATGTTTTCGGTGATTACGATGGTTACGAGCATCCGTTTAAAATCGATTACGGATACAGCAAAGATAAGCGGCCGGACCTAAAACAGTTTCTTGTTTCGATGCTCTGCGTGGACCGCAACATCCCTATTATCGGATCTTGTCAGGACGGTAATGCCTCGGACAAAACGTTAAATAACGTACTGCTGGGAAGTATATCTAAACATATGGCTAAGCACGGTCTTAGCCCCGGCGCTTATATTTACATGGCCAATGCCGCCTTTGTGACACAGGCCAACATAGAAAAAAGCGCTGATAAAAAGATAAAATTTCTTACACGCCTACCTGCTACCTACAAAGAGTGTGCTCGTGCAATCGAACAAGCCGTTTCTGCAAACGACTGGATCGATATCGGCACACTCAACGCAACCGATGCTACTTCAAAAAGGCCAGCCGCATCTTATAAAGGCTTTGAAACCAGCGTTGAACTTTATGGGCAAACCATACGCGCCATTGTGGTGCACTCATCGGCCCATGATAAACGCCGTCATAAACGCATTGAGCGAATGTTAACAAAAAAGCGCCAAGAACTTGAGGCCACCTGTAAAAAAATCAACTGCGGTCCTTTTTTCTGCAAGGCCGATGCTCAAAAAGCCGCCGACAAGTTGTCCAGGACAGCAGCGGGTAGTTATCATAGCCTTGATTGCCTGATAAGCAAGGTTAACAAATACCGGCGAGGACGGCCTGCAGCCGACAAACCGCGCACTCCCATAGGCTGTGAGTATATCCTTGAAGTTATCTTCGAACAGGATCAAGATGCCTTGGCACACTTACACCTTGAGGCCGGCTGTTTTGTACTGCTCAGCAATTTAACTGCTCCGCAAGATTACTTCAATTGGTCGGCCAAGGCCCTGTTGGTCCTTTACAAAGATCAAAGCGGCATCGAACAAAACTTTAGCTTTCTGAAAGATCCGGTCATCGTAAACAGCATTTTTTTGAAAAAGCCACAACGAATAGAAGTCCTTGGTCTGGTACTGCTTATCGCATTACTTATATGGCGGTTAATGGAACGCTGCATGCGGATATATATCGAAACCACCGGCATCCAGATAACGGGCTGGAAAAAGAAACCGACAAAAAGGCCCACTTCTTTTATGATGACCACCAAGTTCCTTAGCATATTGGTAGTTAAGTCCGGTAACCAAAGACAATTAGCACGCCCACTGCGGCCAGTGCAAAAAGAATTTCTACAAGCATTGAATTTAACCCATGATATCTTCACCATACCTTAAAGTGGGAGCAAAAATGATTAATCTTCATTCAAAAAAGGTGTGGAAAGTCCGATATGTAATGAGGTGAAAAATGAATAAATTTCTAATCTGCATTTATCCGATTTTATTATTAGCTTTGACAGCAAACACAGCTATTGCGCTTAGATGCGGTAATGACCTGATTCGGGAAGGCGACACCGCTTCTGAAGTTAGAATTACTTTGAAAAATAATGGCGGGGAAATTATTGAAAAGTCTTATTTTACTACAAAAACAAAGATCTCCAAAAAATCTAAAAAAAAGAAATATACTTCGCACACAGTTGAGAAGTGGTTTGTAAAAACACCAAGCGGGTATGGCCATCCGTATTGTTATGAATTAACATTTGAAGGTTCTGTATTAGAAAAAATTGGGCATGGTGTTGAATGTGAATAGATATTTTCTTGCTTTGTAGCTGACCAAAGTTGAATTTTATAAAATGGTATATAGTATGCTTATCTCTTAATTTACTGCGGTTATGCCTCAACACTTTTTTTATTAGGCCATAAATATTCTCCAATGAGATATATGCTTACGAACATAAGAGAATAAAGGCATGGCACAATAATAGAAACGGCTACCGATATTAATTGCTCTGGCAATTGCAGAAATCTAAAAGAAATAAGCATCAAGATAATTATACCTCTAACAAGGTTTGAAAGAACAATTAAAAATATTGGCACTAAAAATATGATTATGCCGATGATACCGAAAATCTGCGTCATAGAATAAGAACTCATTCCTGAAAAATCAGACCTATTACGATTGCGATCCCTTCGTCTGCGTATTAGCCAAATCAAAGATAAAGCAAAAGAAAATACATAAGTCACTACGGCAACAATTGGTTCCCCTCTTATGGAAAGATCAATATTAATAATTTGCCTCCGATATTAACACTATAACGATTCTTCACTGATAACAAATTCTACCGGTTTAGCTAACAGCTTACCATTGCTTGCTGACAATTCCGGCGCAACTTTTTTTGCCATTTAATAATTGAAACTTCTCCGGAGGCTAATTTTTTTTAAATACAGCCTCTTTTGTCGCACAAAACTATAAAGGGCAAGCTGCAAAAATCCATTTTCTTTTAATATCGCTCCACAGTTCAATTACTACATTCTCATTTAACTCCATTGGCTCACTAAAAAGTATAGGAGATTTTGTTTTTAGCGGGAATTGTTACAAGTTACCCTTTTACTTTCTATAAAACATGAAGATCCACACCCATTTGCTTAAATATTTTGTCAATATCCACCATGGCTATTTTTTGATGTTCTTTTACTGCTTCCTGAAATCTGAACCAGTCTGTTTTTTCCTTATCTACATCTTCTTTCCAACAAAGATCATCTTTAAACATAGTAAACATAGAGAACAAGCCATCTTTAGAATCTTTAAAGCCCTTTACTTTAACATCTATAGCTTCTCCAAACCATTCGGATTCATCAAAGTCACCCAGCCATGGCGCAAGAGCCTTGTAACGCATAACACGGTCTTCACGGTAGTAATTATGTGATCCGGAAAAGCACTTTCCGATAGCCTCAATCAATTGAACACGCAGCTGGTCCCAATCAGTGCCGATAGACTGGTTTCTTTGTTTATTATACGCACTGTACTTCATATAAATATGTTTGGCCGCATCAAGGAAACGTTCCGTATTATCCACCTGATCATCAACAAGTCGGGCATCCTCCCAGCGGTGTGCTGGCCAATCCGGGTGATGTTCGGCATTTGCGTGACCGATATCCGGTTTAATATCACGGCTAATATCATTGAAAAAATCATACCACCCCACAAAATTTTGATGAGCCCAGGTATCTGAATAGACATGGGTTGCGATCCCTATCCGGTAAAGTCTTGTATCATCAGATGCCTTGAAAGCCTCATCCATTCCCTTATTGGCGATCTCGTTGTTTGGAGTCGTGTTCAGCCAATGCATCTTGCCATCCCTGCGGGCAGCCTTACTGTGCATGGGTTCGCCCGGTACAAAATGAAATACAGGATATATTCTGAGTAGTGTATGTTTGGGTTTTAAGATGTTCATTGTTTGGGAAATATAATTTTCATAGGTTTCATTCTTTTTACGGTCAATGATTTTAAGGCATATATCATTTTCATCTACATATTCGGCTGCTGTTGCAATTGTTTTTGCTTCTTCCTGTTTAAAGCCGGCCGCATCTGCAATAATACCTGTGATATAATAATGAAATTCAGTATCCATGATTAATCCTCCTTATTTTGTTTTTGAAAGCATGCGTGTGATAAGGTGTGTGGCCATCAGGCTCAATAGTAAACACACGGAAAGAAAAATTTGGCGAGCCGTCGTTTTTTGATATAGGAACCTGTCTGAATACATTTCTGGCTCCTTCCATGGAGACCTTAAGCTTTTCAAGGTCTTGAAGTCTGATTGCCTTCATAAAGAATTTCCTTGCAATCCGGATATAGCTTGTTATTCGCTTTGTTCATCCATGTTTTGGAGTTGTTCATCAGATCTTTTTTTAAGAACCTGCTCAACCTTTTTTGCTTTTTCAAGTGCGCGTACCTGATCTGAAAGAATATGCTCTTTTGCAGTATTCTTATCTTCTCCATTAGAACATCCGCCAATCAAAAGAAATGATATGAACAATATAAATAGATACTTTTTAATCTTCATAATTACCTCTTGATTTAAGAGTTGGTTTTTGTAGAGCTCCAGCCAGGTACACAACCTGATGCCTGTTACGCAGGATATCGATCGATATGATTTGTTACACTGACAACTTGTACTGTTTTTTTGTATCAGTTACAGTTATCTTTATCAAGATATTTAAAGCAACATAGCTGCCAAAAAAAGTTGTACCTGTCAAAACAAATAAAATAATTGGAAGCATATTATACACACCATCAAAAATATCAATATGTAGCCATAAATCCATCGAAACTATCACTTTGACATCCGAGTTGCCAAATTTATATTATAAAAAAAACAAATTCTTGCGGCTCTTAACTATGTCGCATCAGTTTTAATAAGAAAAAAACAGGAAATAATGAAAATAGAGTATATATTGTCAAAAGGCTCCGGCACAATCAATGAAGATACTCTTGTTATGGAAACAGATATTTTTGGTGTTTTTGACGGAGCTACGAGCCTCGACAAAGCAATTTTCAGCGGTATAAAAACCGGTGGAATGATAGCATCATCGACCGCCAGCGCTGTTTTTTCAAAAAATCACTACCCGCTTTTAGATCTGGCCAAAGAGGCGAACAATGCAATTCATTATGAAATGAAATCTCATGGTGTAAATGTTTTGGCAAGAGAAAGCCTATGGAGCACCAGCGCTGCTGTTGTAAGAATAAAGGATAAACGACTGGAATGGATTCAGACCGGTGATTCTTTTATTATCCTGATATACACGGATAATTCATACAAGGTTCTAACAAAACGTGAAGACCACGATTTTGAAACCCTTTCTATATGGAAAAAGATTGCCGAAAGCAGCTCGTTACTTATACATGAAACGCTAAAAGATCAGATACAAAAAACCAGATGCAGTATGAACAGATCCTATGGCGTGCTTAATGGCGAAAAAGAAGCCGAAGTTTTTTTTAAATCCGGTATTGAATCATTAAAGAATGTAAAAGAAATTCTAATTTTTACGGATGGGTTGGATATTCCTGCACAAACACCGGTAAAGGAAAAAAACTTTGATATTCTTGTTGAACTCTTTCTTTGCCTCGGCCTTAAAGGTTTAAAGGAACACATACGGGAAATTGAAAAAAAGGACCCAAGGTGTATAAAATATCCCAGGTTTAAGTGCCATGACGATATTGCAGCTATCTGCATCAGGCCTGATATGATCCTGCAACAATTTTCCGGAATATAAGTTAAGCCGCTTTTTTTTTATTCCACCATTCCTGCTCATGTTTTGAATAAATCCTTGTTGGTCTTATTACTTATTTGTTGCTTGCGATTTATTGCCATCAACACTACAATAAAAAAGAGTCAGAGAGTTACGAATCAAAATTCAAAATGAACTTAGAGATATCGATTCTAATGCGTTTGACTTGAAAAATTTCAAAGAAAATAATCTATTGCATTCGTATGCAAAAACCTAACCGGAAATTAATGGTTTTTATTGGGAGTATTGTATGAAATGTTTTGGAATAAATATATTGATTATTGTTATAATTTCCATGTTCTGCAGCCCGGTTTCAGCTAAATCCAATGTCAAAGAGGCTGTAGTTAAGATTTATACTGTAAGCAACACCTATAACTATCATGAACCCTGGCAGATGTGGGGTCAGAAAATATTTAATGGTTCAGGATGTATAATAAGCGGTAACAGGATATTAACAAATGCGCATGTCATAAGAGATTATACTTTTATCCAGGTACGGCGTTCAGGTGAGGCTAAAAGATACACGGCAGAACCTGAAATAATTGCCCATGAATTGGATCTGGCAATTTTAAAAGTCAAAGACGAGTCATTTTTTGAGGGAGCAGACCCGGTTGAAATAGGGGATTTGCCGCAAATAAAAGATAAAGTTACAGTTTATGGTTTTCCTGAAGGCGGTGATAAATTGTCTATTACTGAAGGAGTGGTTTCCAGAATAGAGCATACCAAATATTTCCACAGCAGCGCTTATTTACTTACCTGCCAGATTGATGCTGCGATAAATTCAGGTAATAGCGGAGGACCTGTCATTGATAAAGACAATAAAATTATTGGTGTTGCCTTTCAAGGATTTCTTGACGGACGTTATGATAACATTGGGTATATGATTCCGGCTCCGGTGATTAAGCATTTTTTTGAAGATATCAGGGATAAAAAAATAGACGGAACTCCAGAAATCGGGTTATCGATGCAGAAAATGGAAAACCCGGATATGAGGCGTAAATATCTTATGCCTGATAAGCAAACAGGAGTTTTGATTATTAAAGTTTATCCCGATTCACCGGCAGAAGGCGTATTAGAGCCAAATGATATATTGCTTTCAATAGAAGGCAATAATATAGAAAATGACGGAACAATAGAATTCAGGCAGGGAGAAAGGACTTATTTCGGATATCTGATGCAACAAAAACAGATTAATGACCTGGCAGAATTTAAAATTTTTAGAAATGGAAAAGTAAAAGAAGTAACAATTAAACTCACAAAGCCAATTGATTATGGAAGACTGGTACCTTCGGAGAGATATGACCAGTCTCCAACCTATTATATTGTTGGAGGACTTGTATTTGAAACTCTGACATTAAACTACCTTATGGAATATGGAAGTGAAAAAGACTGGTATATAAATGCACCAAAAGAACTTATAAATTTATATCTTAACGGTGAACCGACCGAACAGCAAAGAGAGATCATAGTACTTGTCAAGGTTCTTGCCGATGAAATAAATGTGGGATATCACGATTTTGTTGATGCTATCATAACTTCGGTTAATGGAGTAAAAGTTTCAACAATGGATGATCTTGTTAAAGGCTTTGAAAATAATAATGGTAAATACCATGTTATTGAAGATATTCATGGTTCAAAGATGGTATTGGATCGAAATAAAATAGATGAAAATGGAAAAAGCATATTAAAAAAATATAATATTGCTTTAAGCAAATCAAAATATCTTCCACATTAAAGCAGGAAACAGGGATCGGTAAACAGGGTTCTTGGTATCAGGAAAGAAGAATGAATGGGCACAGGTTTGGGGCAGGTTTGGAACCTGCCCCTACAAATATAGGTGCAATACATGAACCCGTAGGGGCGGGTTCTAAACCCGCACATGGCCCCTACCAGCCTATTGAGAGATACTTATCAATCGAATCGGCGGCTTTTCTTCCGGCCCCCATTGCAAGAATTACGGTTGCAGAACCGGTAACTATGTCACCACCAGCCCATACACCCTTCATCGAGGTTTTACCTGTTTCGTCATCAGCAACAAGATATCCCCACTTATTCAAAGTCAGTTCAGGTGTAGACTGTGTAAGAATAGGATTCGGACCTGTACCTACTGCTACGATAACAACATCACAGTCCATTTTAAATTCCGAGCCTTTTATCGGAACAGGACGCCGTCTTCCGGACTGATCCGGCTCTCCCAGTTCCATTTTAAGGCATTCCATACCGGTAAGTCTTCCCTTTTCGTCCCCAAAAAACTGGGTTGGCGCGGTAAGCAGAAAGAATTCTATACCCTCTTCATCGGCATGATGAATTTCGGCTTTTCTTGCGGGCATTTCCTGTCTTGACCTTCTATATACTATTTTAACATTGTCAGCACCAAGGCGCATGGCAGTTCTTGCAGAGTCCATCGCAACATTTCCTGCACCAAGCACAACAACATTTTTACCTTTTATGATGGGTGTATCATATTCGGGAAATAAATAAGCCTTCATTAAGTTTGCGCGTGTTAAGTACTCGTTTGCGGAAAGAATCCCGATAAGGTTTTCACCAGGAATATTCATAAAAGTGGGAAGTCCGGCGCCTACACCCACAAAAATCGCGTCATAACCCTGTTCAAACAACTCCTCAAGGCTTACGGTTCTTCCAACAACATTATTACACTCAACTTTGGCACCAAGTTTTTCTAAAAAAGCCACTTCAGAAAATACTATTTCTTTAGGAAGCCTGAATTCCGGAATCCCATATACGAGCACACCGCCCGGTTTATGAAAAGCTTCTAAAACTGTAACTTCATGCCCTTTTCTGATAAGATCGGCTGCAACAGTAAGTCCGGCAGGACCTGAACCAACAACAGCTACTTTCTTACCTGTTGAAGGTACGCTTGGCGGAAGTTCGCCTTTGCCATTATTTCTTTCATAATCTGCGGCAAATCTTTCCAGATTACCTATTGCAACAGGGTCACCTTTTTTGCCGACAACACATAAGCCTTCACACTGAATTTCCTGCGGACAAACCCTTCCGCAAACAGCCGGAAGGCTGTTCTTCTGCCATATAACCCTGATAGCTTTTGCAAAATCACCTTCCACAATACAGCTAATAAAGCCAGGTATATCCACCTGAACCGGACAACCCTCAACGCAGCTTGGTTTTTTACATTGCAGGCATCTTTGAGCTTCCAACTTCGCAGTTTCAACAGAATATCCAACAGGAACTTCCTTGAAGTTTCTTCTTCTAACATCAGGAGCCTGCTCTTCCATTGGCTGCCTGGGAATCACTTCTTTTTTAGGTTTCTTTACTACTTCTTCAGCCATGTAAACCTCCGTATAAGAATTTTTTACAAATTCTATATTCTTTAATCCGTTATAAATAAAACGGAAATTCTATTGTTTTAAATTACAAAATGCATCATGACACTCTTTTTCCTCGTCACAATATGCCCGCAAACGGTTCATCAATTCGTCAAAATCAACCTCGTGACCGTCGAATTCAGGTCCATCCACACACGCAAATTTTGTTTCTCCGCCTACAGACACCCGGCATCCGCCACACATGCCGGTGCCATCAATCATTATAGGATTAAGGCTTACAAGCGTTTTGACATTAAATTCTTTAGTCATTTTGGATACAAATTTCATCATAGGAACTGGCCCGATAGCAACCGCAAGCTTGATATCCTGTGTTTCCAGCGTTTTTTTCAAAACATCCGTAACAAATCCGTGATGCCCGTAAGATCCATCATCGGTACATACATGAAGCTCAGTTGATGCCGCTTTCATACGATCTTCAAGTATAAGTAAGTCCTTGTTTCGGGAGCCGATAATTGCTATAACATGGTTTCCTGCTTCTTTAAGGGCCTTGGCAATAGGATGCAAAACAGCAACACCTGTACCACCTCCAACACAAACAACAGTTCCGAGATTCTCAATATGAGTAGGTTTTCCAAGAGGCCCGATTACATCCATATAGCCTTCTCCGACCCTGAGCGTTTTGAAAAGAGCAGTGGATTTTCCAACAACCATATATATAATTGTGATTGTACCTTTATCCGGATTGGTATCCGCCATTGTAAGCGGAACCCTCTCGCCTGTTTCATTAGCCTTTATGATAACAAACTGGCCGGGTTTTGCCTTTTTGGCTATTAAAGGAGCTTCGATTTCATTTAAAATCACAGTGCCCCCAGCCATCTCTTCGCGATTTACAATTTTAAACATTGTTTATTACCTCCGACACAAAATATTATGTTAATACTACAATTCTAAAAAATTAGGTTACTGTATGAAAATAAAATACACCTCAACGATTGTGACGAAAACATATTCTTTTAATTAAATCAACTTTATTTTATAAAAAAATAAAACTTCAAAAATTAAAGCATATACAATATTATTTCTAATTATTATAAAAACTATCATGCATTAAGGGTTCAATTGAAATCACAATGCTATTCTTCTTTACAATAGTATTTCTTTAAAACTTCTTGATCTGTAAGCAGAAGCAGCTTATGTAGTAGGCATAAAAAAATAATATTAAGTTGTTGTTGATAAACTTTTTTTTTAATGTTAAGCGCTCAAATACTGCTGTATATATTTTATATTTTTATAAATACTCCAATTTCAACAAGTTAAGGTGTTATAAATGAAGTTTTTTGATAGTCACTGCCATCTAGATGATAGAGCATATGATAAAGATTTGTCTTCGGTAGTAAATAGAGCAAAAAAAGCAGGTGTTGCAAAAATAATGATTGTCGGGATAGATTTGAAAAGCTCTTTTAAAGCAGTTAAAATAGCAGAATCAAACTCCGGTTTATATGCCTCGGTGGGTGTTCACCCTCATGACTCAAAAGAATGTAGCGATAACACAATAAACGACTTAAAAGACCTTTCAGAAAACGTAAAAGTAAAAGCGTGGGGTGAGATCGGCCTTGATTATAATCGGATGTTCTCACCAATTGAAGCACAGGAAAAGTGGTTTATCAGGCAGCTTGAAGCTGCTGTTGAGCTCTCACTTCCAATAATATTTCATGAAAGAGGCAGTAACGGCAGGTTTTTCGAAATTTTAAAAGACCATAACAAAGAAGAAATCAAAGGGGTCATACACTGTTTCAGCGGAAACCGAAAAGAACTTGAAGAATGTCTCGATATTGGTCTATATATAGGTATTACCGGCATACTAACAATAACAAACCGTGGCGAAGAGTTAAGAAATATGATACCCCTCATTCCTAACGACCGTATCCTTATAGAAACAGACGCTCCTTATCTTACACCGGCTCCTGAAAAAAACAAAACCCGCCGCAATGAACCTGCTTTTGTGAAATCGGTTTTTTTGAAACTTGCCGAAATAAAACAGGAAGATCCCGAAGTTTTATCTGAAAAAATCTTTGAAAATACCTGTAGGTTATTTAATATCAGCCAGGTTTGATTTTATCCAATAGTTATCAAAGTGTTTTCTGGATTACCGGGTATAAGCCAATGAAGCAATTTGCTTATAATTAATCAATGTTATAGGGATTTCTCGAAAAATAAAAAAATCTTTCCTATAATATTCATTTATGATATGATTTTAGGCTTGAATAATTGTTAAGATTCGGATAAAAGGAAAATTTACTAAATAGTTATAGGAAGATAAAATAAAATATTATCAAAAGCCGGCAAAACAAGAGCAACAAAAGTTTAGTTTCATGGTTTGTGGGTGTTTGATGTGTTTATTCTCAAGGGGAGGAAGTGTTTTATGAAGCAAATTAAAGCGATAATTTCAAAAATTGGCCTTGACGGACATGATGTAGGAGCCAAGATTGTAAGCGCAATGTTGCGTGATGCCGGCATGGAAGTGGTTTATCTCGGAAGATTTCAAAGTCCCGAATCAATTTTTAAGGCCACTGTGGAAGAAGATGCAGATGTTATTGGTATAAGCTGTCAGTCATCAAATCATACCAGACTGGTTCCCAAGCTGATTGATATGTTAAAAAAAGAGGGGATGGACCATGTTGTTATAGTTGTAGGCGGAACAATTCCGGATCCTTTTCCTGATGAACTAAAGGCATTGGGTGTAGACGCAGTTATCGGACCAGGGACAATGTCTAAAGTAATAGTAGAAACAATTACATCCCTTGTTGAAAAGAAGCAAAAAAAGGCCTCTGACTAAGGCGAGATAACCTAAAACAGAAACAAAGGATAAAAATATTTTGCCTTGCCATTTTTACCTTAAAAGACGGTGTTCTGATATACCTGGCTTTTGATGGTTGATGTTTTTGGCACATAAAGATTTATTATTGGATTTTTAATCCTGTCAGGGAGGAGTAAATATGAAAACAACGATTCAGGAAGACGCAAACAGAAAGTTTGAGTCGGCTTCAGGTATACCATTAAAAGAGATGTATAGGCCTGAAGACTTAAAAGATTTTGATTATGACAGGGATCTGGGTGAAGCCGGGGAATTCCCTTATACAAGAGGTTTATATAAGGGAATGTTCAGAAACAGGATCTGGACAAGAAGATTTCTTTCAGGATTCGGTTCGGCAAAAGATTCCATGGAAAGACTGAAGTACCTGGCCAGCATAGGTTCGGAAGGAGTTGAGGTTGTAAATGATTATCCCACCCAGGTCGGAATTGACGGAGATCATCCCATGGCAGTTGATGAAGTGGGTCTGGTGGGTATACCGGTAACCTCAATGGATGATACGGAAACCATCCTGGAAGGTTTCCCTCTTGACAGCACAACAATCACTTTCGAATCATCAGGGGCAAGCGGTCCGGTTTTACCCTGTATGTTTTTTGCTATGGCGCAAAAGCAGGGCATTCCTCTTACAGCATTAAACGGCGGTGCAGCTCTGAATTTATATTGCCAGTATTACAGCGGTTTTGTAACACCCCAACCTCTGGATTTATGGTCAAAACTGGCGGTTGATGTGGTGGAATTTTGTTCAAAAAACAAATTGAGAGTTGCGACTTTTCATACAAGCGCACACAATGTTTCGGAGGAAGGAACGCCAGGTGTTATGGAAACAGCCTTGGGCTTTGCTTCCACAATAGCATTTGCCGACCGCCTTGTAGAGCGCGGATTAAATTTTGATGAATTTGCAAACAGAGTTCCTTTTACATTTACAATATGGATGGATTTTTTTGAAGAGGTTGCCAAATTCAGGGCTGCAAGAAGAATATGGGCAAAAATAGCAAGAGAAAGATACGGCTCCAAGAATCCGAGAGCACAAAAGCTTTATATAGCTGCACGGGTATCGGGACTTACAGCTATAGCTCAGCAGCCTCTTAACAACATAGCACGGGTTGCCGTTCAGCTTATGTCGGCTGCTCTTGGCGGATGTAATGCCATTGACCCTGTAATGTATGATGAGCCTTTATGTCTGCCTACGGAAGAGGCAACCAGAATCGGGATGTGCACACAAAACATTCTTGCTTATGAAACCGGAATTGCCAATGTAGTTGATCCTCTTGCCGGCTCTTACTATGTTGAGTGGCTTACGAACGAAGTAGAAAAGAGGTCATGGGAACTTCTTCAGAAGATTCTTGACAAGGGAGGTCTTGAAGAAGGTGTTAAAGACGGATGGATACGAGCAATGATAGACGAGGCCGCTTTAAAGCGTCAAAGAGATATAGAAAGCGGAGACATGAAACTTGTAGGGATTAACGATTTGGTGGTTCCGCCTGAACAAGACCATAAAATTTCCATTCACGTGGTATCGAAGGCTTCGACTGCTGAACAGGTACAGAGAGTAAGAGACATAAAAAAGAAGAGAAATAATAATAACGTTAAAGAATTAATGAAAAAACTGGTAGAAGAAGATAAGCAGGGAAATGTCAATCTTACTCCAACCATGATAGAAGCCTGCAAGGAATATGCAACTATAGGCGAAATATGGGGTTCATTAAGAGTAGGCCGTGGTCATCATTATGACCCGTTTGAAATGATTGAATCGCCTTTTAAAGATTAAAGTAAACCAAAATTAAAATATGGGTGTTTGGTAAATCCTGAAAAACCCGAGAAAATAAAGACGGCTTCGTTTTAAAGCAAATAAGCTTTTACGAAGCCGTTTTGATTTTTTATCGTAATAACTATTTTAGGAAGATTCCAATATCTTTTTGAATCGGGAAACAGATTTTTTCAGAATGGAATCCATTTCCTTTACCATCTGATCATATTCATGAAGAAGTGCCTTTCCTTTGCTTGTAAGACACATGCCTTTGCCATAAGGCTCGACCAGTTTAATATTCAGACGTTGTTCCGAAGCCTTCAACCGTCCCCATGCACCGCGGTACGACATATTTACTTTTTTTACTGCTGCACTCAAGCTTTTGCATTCATCTATAGCCCGGAGCAGTTCTTCACGACCTTTTCCAAATACTACATGGTCATCTTTTTCCAACCAGATTTTATGTTTGATATCCATAAACATCTCCCCAATGCTACCTGTCTTTTCTACTTTGCCATAAGATGTGCTACTGCTTTTTCCAAACCATCAATAGAAAGCTCAAACATAGGTATTATACTGGCTATGGCAACAATTGTTTGTGTATAGCCCCACATGTGTGCCGGAATAGGGTTGAGCCATATGGAATGACGAAAATTTTTAGCAAGAAATTTAAGGCATTCAACGCTTGGTTGTCCACTTCTGTCCTCAATATGGATTGTTCCGTTTCTGGCCATAAGTTCATAAGGAGCCATACTGGCATCTCCAACAATAATCAGTCTTGTCTCAGAATCAAGCTTTGCAAACTCATCTATTTTTTTAGGTCTTTTAAATCTTGATGTATCCAACCAGATTGTATCATAAATAGTATTATGAAAAAAATAAGTCTTTATATCCTTAAACTGGGCTCTTGCATAATCAAACAGAGTCTGTACTACATTTACATAAGGCTCCATAGACCAGCCACCATTATCTATGGCTATAATGATTTTTAACCGGTCTTTTAAAATCCTGTCAAAAACGATTTCAATCTCGCCGGCATTCTTCATAGTTTGATAAATTGTTTTATCTACATTCACCCTGTCTTTAGGCCCTGAGGGGATCATATGCCTTAAGCGTTTAAGCGCCTCTCCGATCATTGCCTGAGATAAAGGGCCACTTAAAGAATAATCCTTATACCTTCTTTCCATGGCGACTTTAACAGCCGACTTGTTTCTTGAAACTCCTCCTACCCGCATACCCCCCGGATGATACCCTGAATGTCCTACCGGTGAAGTCCCGCCGGTTCCAATCCACTTGCTTCCACCTTCATGTCGGCCGTCCTGTTCTTCCAATCGTTTCTTAAAGTATTCTATCAACTCCTCAGGTGAAAGCTTTGATATCTCCGATTCATCCATACCCAGAGCAGAAGCAAGGGTCTTGGGATTTTTAAGCCATTCTTCGAGCATTGATCTTGCCAGCTCATCAAGTTCAACCCCTGTATAATCGGGCATTTCAGCCCCTTCGAAATGATGGGCAAAAACCTGATCATAAAGGTCGAAATATCTTTCACTTTTCACAAGAGTTGCACGTGAAGTCGTATAAAAGTCATCAAGAGTAGCTACAAGCCCCCTGCTTAACGCCTTATGAAGCGTAAGAAAGGATGTTGGGCTTACAGGAATGCCAACCTCTTTCAATTTATAGAAAAATCCAATGAACATGATAAATTCCTGTTTAAATAATTCTTCTGCGGCTTACCGTATTGGTTGCTCTTGCATAATCCGGGCTCTTTTTAAACAGGATGCCAAGATACGGGATATCACCTTTCGCGAGATTTTTTGGCTTAAAATCAGGATCAGACTTTAACGCTCTTATCCAATTTATAAGCTCCCTCGTGGCAGGTCGTTTTTCAATTGCTTCCAACTCACGTAATTTGTAAAAAACATTCACAGAATTTTCCATCAGATCCGAGTCGATATCGGCAAAATGCACTTTGATTATTTTTCTCATCATTTTTGGATCAGGAAAGGCGATATGATGAAAATTACATCTTCCGAGGAAAGGATCAGAAAGATCTTTCTTGGCATTTGAGGTTATTATGATAACCGGACGGTGTTTAGTAGTAATTGTTTTGTCAATTTCAATAATATCAAATTCCATCTGGTCGAGAACATCGAGCATATCATCCTGAAAATCAGTGTCCGCCTTATCTATCTCATCTATTAACAGAATTGTTCTTTTATCGGCTTTAAAAGCCTGGCCGATTTTTCCCATCTTGATATAATCTTCAATATTGCTTACATCTTTATTAGAATCACCAAAGCGGCTATCATTTAAGCGTGTAAGAGTGTCGTACTGGTACAGGGCATCAATTAACTTCATGCTGGACTTCACATTAAGAGTAATGAGCGGCATGCCAAGAGTGTCGGCAATAGCATGGGCAAGCATTGTTTTACCGGTACCGGGTTCACCCTTTAAAAGCAGCGGCATTTCAAGAGCCATAGATATATTTACTATCTTGGCAAGTTCTTCATCCAAAACATAGTGTTTTGCACCTGAAAAAGTTTTTTTATCACTAACCATTTTTTATCCTCTTCTTCAATATATTTCTTTTCTTAAGATTTGCGAAACTTCCTTTGTCATATTAAGCACTTTTGTTGCACTGTCAAGACTTAATGAACCTGTACCGCAGCTTGGTGTAATAAAAGACTGCGCCAAAATATCTGAAATCTTTAATCCGATCGGCTCAAGCAAAGCTATTTTTTCCCGCCAGAGTTTGGCAAGCAAGACAGCGGTTTGTTTTTCAATATCTTCCTGCTGTGATGTTGGTATTATGCCCCATGCGATAAGTCGCCCTGAATCGAGATAATTTTTGATATGATCCTGATATAGAATAAATTTATCAAAATATGAATAAGCATCAAAGCTTATTATATCAACAGATGAGTCAAGCAATAAGGACCAGTCGGCATTTGAACAAACATGTATTCCGGCCAGAGCGCCTTCCTGATGAACTGCATCTATAACTTCTTCAAAAAATCCGGCAACTTCATTTGGAGAAATACCTATAAAGGCCGATGATCCCATAGCAGCAAATCCAGGTTCGTCGAAGAAAATAATTACAGGGACACCAATTTTTGCAAGCTGGCGAACCTGCCATTTTGCTTTCATTGCTACTAACTTTACTACTGCGTCCTTAACATCCTCATTGTAATAAACAGCTTTGCCTTCCCGGTCTAAAACACCCGTTGCAAGTGTTAACGGGCCCGTTATCTGGCCTTTTACTGCAACAGGCTTCACCGAAAGTCCTTTGATTTTCTCAAGATAAACAAAAAAACCTTTTGCAATATCCGGCGTTAGAATAAACCTTGAATCATCGAGTTCTTTTTTGCCTTCAACTACAGTAATATATTCCTCATAAAACTCAACAAGATCATCATCAAAATGCCTTCCCGAAGTATTGATAAAAACCTTGTCATCTTCTTTGGTTACACCTGGAAGACCTGGTAAAAACTGAGCTATCATACCCTCATTCTTATAATAAGGAAGCTGGACCCACAAAGGTATTTCCGGCGTATTTTCAAGAACAATATTAATAGCCATAAGGTGGTCAGCGATCGGGAGACTTCCAATCAAGAGCGGCAAGCCGCAAGGTCTGAAATTGCACTTCATAGGGCTTAGTCCTTAGTTATTGTTAATTGTATAAGATAACAGATAATTAATGAAGCAGGCAGCTTCACGTTTTTAAGAATCAACAGAAAACAAATATCATGCGTTGTATTGTCTTACAATAAAAACCTTCATATTTGTGACTAATCCTTAATTCGTATCAATTATTTGAATCTTGCATAAAATAAACTCTGGTTGTATGAATACCTATATTTTTGATAAAGTTGAACATATTAATAACTGATAGTTTCAGGAGGCAAAACAAATGGAAATGATTCATGGTGGGGGCACTTGTGGTGCTGGAAAACAGCAAATGAAAAAGGATGAACAGGATATATCTGTTGAAAACTCTTTAAAAAAAATAAAAAATAAATTTGTAATTATGAGTGGAAAAGGCGGAGTCGGAAAAACAAGCACGTCTGTTAATCTTGCCATAGCTCTTTCAAATAAAGGTTTTAAAGTTGGATTGATGGATGTTGATTTGCACGGTCCGGATGTTCCCAGAATGCTTGCTTTAAAGGGGGAGCTTACATTGAGCAGTAACAATAAACTAGCCCCAATGAAATATTCTGAAAAACTGAGTGTTATATCTATTGAAGCGCTTATTTCAGATAAAGATGAGGCTATTATTTGGCGTGGCCCCATGAAGTATTCTGCAATAAAGCAATTTATCGGCGATGTTGACTGGGGTGAGCTTGATTTTCTGATTATAGACAGCCCTCCCGGCACAGGGGATGAACCTTTGACTGTAGCGCAAACAATAAAAGACGCAAAAGCCATTATTGTCACAACACCACAGGAAGTGTCTCTTGCAGATGTAAGAAAATCAATAAGCTTTTGTAAAACATTAAAAATTGAAGTATTTGGGCTAATAGAAAATATGAGCGGTTTAACCTGTCCCCATTGCAATAAGGATATCGATCTTTTTGGAGTAGGCGGAGGGGAAAAAATGGCAGGTGAAACAGGAATTATATTTCTTGGTAAAATTCCGTTTGATCACAATGTCGTGTCATGTGGCGATTCAGGGGCATCTTTAATTGATAAGCACTCAGATTCTCCGGTAGCAAAAGCCTTTGATGCCGTTGCGGATAAAATGGCAAAGCTTGCGGGTATCTGATTATTTTTCTATAAAAAAGGCCGGATATTATGATGAAAGATATCCGGCCTTACATTTTAAAGTATATTCCGTTATTTAACTTGAATTAATTTAAAAATTTACATTCAAATCCGCCTGCAAAACATTTTGTCTATCGTCATCGGTACGTTGAATATGTCTGTAATTCCAATAAGTAAGTGATAAAAAGACATTTTTATATATACCGAAACCTGCAAAGGCATTATGTCCTTTTATATTGGTAGTGCCATTATATGCTGTGCTGCAAGGCAGGAAATCCGGCCAGGCATCTCTTTCAAGACGTCTGTAATTGTATTTTACCTGCCAGTCGCCAAAATCCTTTATGCTTTTGTCGCCGAATTTAAAACCGGCCAGCCAGCCGTCATTGTCATTATTTGCATCTAATGCGTGCACATACTGCGCAAATACCGCTGCATAAGGAATTGGACCGGGTATTTTGGTCATACCAAATTCAATATCACCTGCTAAAGAATCATAGTCGTATATCCAGTTATTTGCAGCATCCTGGGAATTTGAGTTTCTAGAAAGGCCTAATCCCCAGTCACTTGTCCAGTTATTACCATCAACATAGTTGAAATTATAATACGTACCGGCAGCTTTAAGATACATGCCGCCCGGCAAATTCAAATTTACACCAGGCTGAAGAGCAATCAGGTAGGGATCCCTAGATGTATCGCCAGACTCATCAAGCATGAACCAGCCTATGTTTCCAAATAATTCAACGTCCTTAACAGGTTTAAATTTTAATTTTACGGCTATTCCTTCAGGATTAATATCACCGTCCCACATAAGCTGTTCAGGGTTCCATAAAGGGTTTTTAAATTTTCCTGCTATTAAGCTTGCCCATCCAACAGGTGTATATTGTGCGAATGCATAATCCAACCAGATCTCTTTGCTGCTGGAATTATTAGTAAATGTCTGGTCAACCGAACGAGGATTCCCATCGCTACCGGTTGCAAAACCGACTCCTACCACCCATTGTTCATTGACTTTTGTTTCAGCACCGAGTCTTAACCTGACACGCCCCCTGTTTTGATTAGGGTTAGTATCGCCCTGTGTGTCCTGATTTTCGTACCGAACTCTTATATCACCCTTAACTTTAGTGTTTTCTACCCATTTTGGCAGATCAAAACCTTTGGGCGCTTGTTTTGAGGCGACTTCCTTTTTCTCTTTTGCTTCTTCGGCCTGCATCTCATTGATAAGTTCCGTAGCTTCCGATTTGGTAAGAATTTTTTTCTCAACAAGTTTGTCTATCAGCTTATCAACGCTGCCTGCCCAAGACGAACCAATTGCAAATACCGACAATGCAATTGCAGCTAATACAATTAAACACAATTTTTTCATCTCTTCTTCCTTCCTCCTTTTTTTGTAGATTTACAATTTGATAGCTATTAAATCATGTTGTTACTGACATATGCGGCATATGCCATGCATGCTATATATGCGTCAAGAAAATAAAAATTCCTTTCAATGTTTTAATCAAATATCAATTAAAAGAATTATATGAACAGTCTATTATGTTTATTAAAGCTTTTTGCATATTAAAAGATAGTCGATAGTAAATACAAAGAAAAAAACTGCCAGTCCAATAGATAATGTCGATATGAATAGTTGGTATTTATAGATTAACTATATATGCATTCCGATCTGTGAATAGCTGACATGGCAAGCAGTTATTTTTCAAGCTGATTGCTGTATGTGTATTAACAAGTATCGTATAGATAGAATTTTAGGGGAAAGTATAAAGAATCAGTTTTTTACAATATTATAATAAATAGCTTATACTTCTATAGACTGATAAATGGCTTTTAATCCTGCTATGTCAGTTCCTTTATAAAGACCGCAGTTTGTACCAAGGATTAACCCTTTTTTCTTAGACAACATAGATAAAGAATCTGAATATTTTTGCAAGTAATCATGAGTAGATGCTTTTAATGTGTCGTCTGTATCAATATGACCCCATAAACAAATTTTATCCCCATACTTTTTTTGCAAATCAACTATATCCATTCCGGAATGTTTTTCTATGCATTGAATTCCATGAAAGTTAATATCAATCAGATCGGGTATAATTTCCTGATAGTTTCCATCAGAATGATAAAATGCAAAAATTCCCAAACGGCGGATTTCTTCAACCTGCCTTGCAAGAGAAGGCAGAAAATACTTCCTGATTGTTTCAGGATTTACAATAAGTCCTTGTGAAAAAGCAACATCATCCGCCAGTATTATGCCATCAATCCCTTTTTGTGATAAGTTCCTGAATATGGAAATATTTAATTTTTCCACCATATCTACAAAAGATACTATACTTGATGGTGATTTTTTTGTAAGCTTCAGAAAGTCCACCCAGCCTTGGATACGCATACCTGTTTCTAATGCTCCATCCATAATCGCAAAAGTAAAAAGGGAAGTACTGCGCCATTTTTCGATATCAGGCCATTTTACTTCTTTTGGATTAGGAAGCTTGTCTTTTTCGCATTCTATAATCGGTGAAATCGTATAAGCATCAAGTCCCAATAAATTGACAAACTCAAGTCTTTCTTCAAAACCGACATTGCTGCAATTTAATTCACGGCTTATTACTTCATCTGTAATGCATAACTCACCTTTTGGAATCCTGTCTGTTATTTCATGGTATACTGCTTTTAGCATTCTTTGCCGGGAACTAAATGGTATTTTTATGCTCATAAGGTAAATAATTCCTTATTTATTAAATATTGATTATAAAAATAGTATTTTATTTCGCTATGATTATTTAATTATATTTGCTTAATCTAATATTAAAAAGTATCATACAAGCAAGTTTTATCATTATCAAGTTTATGGTATTTTCAGGCTGCAAATTCAGATAAATATATTTTAAAAATCAGAATAAGCCAAACTGTAAAAGCGCTATCTAAAAATATACTTAAATTTCATATTTATCATAAAATGCCTTGACAAAACATTTCTGTGATATATTTTGATTAAGTTCAACTAGAAACAAATGGTGCACAATGGAGTGTATATCTTGTTTCAAAATAAAAAGACAAAGACGTCTGTTTCGCAAGCTTTATGCGAACGACGTCTTTTTTTGTTTTATGAATCCCATAATCTTATTTTTATAAAAAACATAGCCGCATACGGCATGATTGTTGGTTTAAACAAATGAAAAAAAAATTAAAACCCAAAATAACTGTGTTCCATTGTATAAATTCAATTAACAACTGTGAATCTTTGCCCGTGCCATATAAAGATACTTTTAAATTAAAAGCTGTCAAGATGGCTTGTTCCAGCATGGTAAAAGATGCGTTTTTACTTCGTGCTTTTGAAGCCGGCGCTGATGCGGTAATAGTATTTGTGTGCCCGGAAGGCCAATGCCGTTATGTGGAAGGAAATATAAGGGCCAAAAAACGCGTTAACTGGGTCAAAAACCTGCTGGATGAAATAGATATTGGCGGAAAACGTCTGTCTTTATATAACATTGCCGCCGGTGATACTGAAACGGCTGTTCAAATTATAAGACAGGTTTTAACCGATATTGCAGAAATGGGTCCCAATCCGGTCAGACACTGAAATAATTAATTAATGGAGTAATATTATGATAGTTGGAAAACAAAAATCTATCGCTGAAATCAAGGAAATCATTTCTCCATACAAAAAGGTGCTCATTCTTGGCTGTGGCACCTGCGTAAAAACCTGCTTTGCAGGAGGAGAAGACGAGGTGGCGACTTTATCTTCAGCTTTACGTCTTGCAAACAGAAAAGATGGTAAAGATATTTATATTGAAGAATTAACTGTTGAAAGGCAATGCGAAGATGAATTTATTCAGGAAGCAGCAATCGCTGTTTCGAAAAACTCAGCCGTTTTGTCTTTAGCTTGCGGCGCCGGCGTTCAGGCAATTGCAAGACGTTTTGCGGATGTTCCGGTACTGCCCGGTGTCAATACAACCTTTATCGGTGTTCTTGAAAAACAAGGCCTTTTTACTGAAGAATGCCTTGGATGCGGCGATTGCAAGCTGGCCGATTTTGGTGGAATATGTCCTGTTACCAGATGTGCAAAAAAACTCCAGAATGGTCCATGTGGCGGTTCCCAGAATGGCATATGCGAGGTCAATCCTGATACTGAATGTGCATGGCAACAGATAATAATACGACTTGGTAATCTGGGGCAGCTTGACAATTTAAAAAAATATAATCCACCGAAAGACTGGCGTACCAGTCATGCTGGCGGGCCCAGAAAATTAGTAAGAGAGGATCATATTATATGAAGAGCGAATCGCTAAGCAATCTGCAGAGTATTTTGGATAAAGGAGAGTTTGCCGTAACTTCAGAGTGTGGGCCACCCCGCGGAGCTGATCCTGAAATAATCCGAAAAAAAGGCGAACTGCTTAAAGGGTATGTAGATGCAGTAAATGTAACGGATAACCAGACGGCTATTGTAAGAATGTCTAGTATTGCAGCCTGTATACATCTTGTGCAGATGGGGCTTGAACCTGTCATGCAAATGGTTACGAGAGACCGCAACAGAATTGCGCTTCAATCGGATATACTTGGTGCTAACTCTTTGGGGATAAAAAACATTCTCTGCCTTTCAGGAGACCATCAAACGTTTGGCAGCCAGCCTGATGCTATGAATGTTTTCGATATAGACTCAATGAATCTGGTAAATATGGTTAAAACTATGAAAACGGAAGGCAAGGATATGAGTGGATTTGATTTGAAAAGTCCGCCAAAGATGTTTATTGGCGCTGCTGCCAATCCCTTTGCCGATCCGTTTGAATACCGCATAATCCGGCTAGCCAAGAAAATCGATGCAGGCGCTGATTTTATTCAAACTCAGTGCGTTTATAATCTGGACCGTTTCAAACAATGGATGCATCTTGCCCATGAGGAAGGGCTTACGGAAAAAACACATATTTTGGCAGGGGTAACCCCTTTGAAATCTGAAAGAATGGCTAACTATATGGCTACCAAAGTGGCTGGAATGGATGTTCCCGAATCCCTGATTAAACGTATGGGGAGTGTGCCAAAGGAAAAAGCGGCCAAAGAGGGCATCAAAATTTGCGTGGAAACTATTGCTAAGTTGCGCGAGATAAAAGGAGTGCACGGTGTCCACATTATGGCTATAGAATGGGAAGAAAAAGTCGGCCCGATAGTTGAGGCAGCCGGTCTTTCACCCAGGCCGCAAGCAGTTTAGCCCGGAGGACGGTATGCCAAAAAAATATCACGTTCCAGTCAAGACGGCAATTCCACGATTCAACCCGGTTGGTAAATATACTACTGTTGAATTCAGGGAGGACTGTGCAGGAAGCTGCCGTAAATGTGTCAAGAAAGCATGCGTATACAATATCTTTAACGACAATTATAAACATATTGCTTTAATGGAAGAACCTGAATATCTGTATGCCTGCCAGAGCTGTTTCCGTTGTGTGCAGGAATGCACCAGGGGTATATTTTCGCGTGTAATAAATCCTGATTATCGCTCATTGGGAGATGATTACTGGCACTCTGATATTATTCATCGCACATGGTATCAGGCACATACAGGTAAAATTCCTGTTTCGGGAGCAGGCTACCGGGGCCCTTTTGTAGGAGAGGGCTTTGACTCAATGTGGACGGATATGTCGGAGATTGTACGGCCCACACGAGACGGCATTCACGGCAGAGAGTATATCAATACCGGCATTGAGCTTTCCCGCAGAAACTCAAGGTTGAGTTTTGCAAAAGACGGAACTCTTCTAACCAAAACACTGCCCATTTTTGAAATACCAATACCATTAATTTTTAAACAACCCGATTTCGGAGTATTAAGCGAAAATGTTTTACAGTCTATGGTACAGGCTGCATATATTCTGGGCAGTATGTTATTAATTGATCCTCAATACTACTCTGAAAACTTCAGGTCATTTGCTCAATGTCTTATACCGACTCTTTCAAAAAAGAATTATATTGATTTTCTTGAGCATGTGCCTGAGATAAGAATGGTAGAACTTGCTTATGAAGAGGAAACAGCAAAAGTAATAGAAGATCTGCGGGCGTCTAAACCCGGCCTTGTTATCTCTGTTGCTGTTCCCTTAAACCGTGATTCTTCATCGCGAGCCATTGAACTTGTGGAATATGGAGTCGATACAATTCATTTTTATGCAAATGAACGGGGTCGGGAATTTGACTCTGAAAACCCCAGATTTTTAAAAGAAATGATCAGAGAGGTTCATCTTGCTCTTGTTGACAAGCAGTTAAGAAACAAAGTCAACCTGATTTTTTCAGGCGGGATTGCCATGGCGGAACATGTAGCTAAATCCATAATATGTGGAGCCGATGGCGTAGCTGTTGATCTTGTTTTGCTTATCGCGCTTGAATGCCGCTTATGCCGCCAGTGTGTGAAAGGTGAAACATGCCCGGTAAAAATAGGCAACATAAACCCTGACTGGGGCAAACAAAGGATTATTAATCTTGTCGGCGCCTGGCGGAATCAATTAATTGAAGTAATGGGAGCCATGGGTATTCGTGAAGCAAGACGGTTAAGGGGTGAAGTCGGCCGTTCAATGTGGTTTGAGGATCTGGAAAAGGAAAGTTTCGGTCCTATTTTCGGAGAAAGAAAAATATCGGGGTTGGTATAAAAGATGAATAGTGATAATAAAAAAAATAAACTGCCGGAAACTATAGTCACTCCTTCGAGATTTAGAAATACTATCGGCAAGTACACAATAAAAAGAAATTCCAGCTGCATTTCCTGTGGGCTATGTGCAGAGCTTTGCCCGTATGGTGTGCACCCAAGATATGATAATTTCAGCAAACCGCTTAGACCCATAGACCATAAATGCATAGGATTTAAATGCAAGGAAAATGAATTTTATTGTATAGATCGTTGTCCACAGCAGGCGCTTACTTTGCGTCTTAATCCTATTTTAGATACGCTTGGTGATTATCGATGGACTAATGAAATGCTGATTGGCCACTGGGAAATGGCGGAAACCGGCAATCTGCCTATAGTTGATCTTGAATACAATCTTGGTAATTCCGGCGGCGGTTTTGATAAAATGCGTTTTAAACTGCTTGAAGAGGGAAAGTATCTTGATCTGGCTGATGAAGATATGGACACAAGCATTGTTTTAAATAAACGCTCAGACGGTCGCCCGGAAATTACTATATCGATTCCATGTTACGGCGGAGGGATGTCATATGGTTCAACAGCATTAAATGTTATGGTGGGGCGTGCCAGAGCCGCAAAAACGCTCAATACTCTAACCTGCACAGGTGAGGGCGGGTATCCGGAAGCATTGGTTCCCTATGCTGATCATGTAATTACACAGATTGCAACCGGTCTGTTTGGTGTGCGTGAAAAAACAATTAAGTATGCTCCAATAGTTGAGTTTAAATACGCCCAGGGCGCAAAGCCAGGTTTGGGTGGTCATCTGCTTGGTGAAAAAGTAACGCCTAAAGTTGCTGCCATGAGGGAAACTGTTGTGGGAAATCCCCTGTTTTCGCCGTTTCCTTTTCATAGTGTTTATTCTATAGAAGATCATAAAAAACATGTTGACTGGGTCAAGGAGATCAATCCGCGTGTTTTGGTATCAGTCAAAGTATCCACGCCATCTGATGTCGATATGGTTGCCGTGGGAAGTTATTACGCCGGGGCACATATCGTACATATAGACGGCAGTTATGGCGGAACAGGAGCAGCTCCCGATATTGCCAAGAAAAATATTGCCATGCCGATTGAATATGCAATTCCTAAAGTGCATAAATTTTTAACTGACGAGGGAGTACGGGATAAAATTTGTCTTATTGCAAGCGGTGGGATAAGAAATGGTATAGATGTAGCAAAGGCAATAGCTCTTGGTGCTGATGGAGTAGTAATAGGCACAGCAGAACTTGTTGCTTTAGAATGTGTGCGCTGTGGAAACTGTGAAAGCGGCAGGGGTTGCGCCCGAAGTATTGCTACAACTGATCCCGAACTTGGAAGTATTATTACGGAAGAATGGACTCAAAAGCGTATTGTCAATATGTATAGTGTATGGCGCAAGCAATGGTGTGAAATATTAAGACAATATGGCATGAAAAGCATTCGTGAGCTTGTAGGCCGCAGTGATCTTTTAGTTCATCTTGATTATCTTGAAGAGAACGAAAGGCGAAAGTACCAAACGGCGCCAAATAAAAAGCTGATTATATAAAAAGGATTCAAGGGTTCGAGGATTCAAGGGTTTGAGAGTTCAAGGGTTCGAGGGTTTTCATACTAATTCCCCCTTAGAAAAGGGGGATTAAGGGGGTTGTAAAAAATATATTGTATAACCCTAAATTGGAAGTACTATCAAAAAAACTCTGACACCGCACAACCCCCTAGCCCCCTTTCCTAAGGGGGAATTTGCGTGGATATCCTTTTATTAAAAGGGAATTAAAGGGTGTGACCAAAAAAACCAAAGGAAGAACATACTAATGCATAACAACAGGGAAGCCATAATAAATAAAATACTTGCTGGCCGGGCAAACTTGCCGCAAAGTAATATACCCACAGAAAAACCTGCTGAAGAAGGCGGCTGCGGGGTTACCGGGTTTATCTGCTCGATTCCGGTCGGCGGTCGACATATTTTCGAGCCTTCTTTGCAGATGCATAACCGGGGTAATGGCAAGGGCGGAGGTATAGCAGCCGTGGGCATTGCCCCTGAAAGTCTTGGTGTTACCCAACAAGTTCTTGATACGCATTATATGCTGCAAATCGCACTTCTTGATCCCAAGGCTCGTCGTGATGTAGAAAAAAGCAATATTGAGCCTTACATGGAAGTTCATAAAGCAGAAAAAATCCCTTCGGTTGATGACTACCGTGATATTCCAGGACTGGAAGTAAAGCCTCCCGATGTATGGCGCTATTTTGTCAGAGTTAAAACCGATGTTCTTGGTCGCTTTATAGAAGATAAAGGTTTGCAGGATATGGATCCGCAAAAAGCGGAAGATGAGTTTATCTATCAAAATACTTATAAGCTCAACCAGAAATTTTATTCCTCACTTGGAAAGCAGAGAGCTTTTGTTCTTTCTCACGGCCGCAATATAATGATTCTTAAAATAGTCGGCTACGCGGAAAAGGTCGCCCAATACTACCTGTTAGATGATTTTAAGGCTCACGGCTGGATAGCACACCAGCGCTTTCCTACAAAAGGCCGGGTATGGCATCCGGGAGGCGCTCATCCTTTTATCGGACTGGATGAAGCACTTGTTCACAACGGTGACTTTGCGAACTATCATGCAGTAAGTGAATATCTGAAACAAAATAATATATTTCCGCAGTTTTTAACCGACACCGAAGTTTCGGTTCTTATGCTGGATCTGTTAAACAGAACATTTGAATATCCTATGGAATATATTATTGAGGCTCTGGCACCGACATCCGAATATGATTTTGACCGCTTACCTGCCGAAAAGCAGCATATATACAGATATATTCAGTCCAATCATATTTTTAACTCACCGGATGGTCCGTGGTTTTTTATTATTGCCCGCAATGATTTTTATAATAATCAGCTTCAGCTGTTAGGCATTACAGATACGGCCATGCTGCGTCCTCAGGTTTTTGCCCTGCAGGAAGGAGAAGTGCAGATAGGTCTCATCTGCTCGGAAAAACAAGCTATCGACGCAACACTTCAAAGCCTTGCAGCCGAAGACAGCCGTTTCTGCCCGGTTGCCGATAAATACTGGAATGCGCGTGGTGGAAGCGCCACAGACGGCGGATCATTTCTTTTCACAGTCAGAGATAATGGAAAAGGTACCGGCGAAAAAGAACTTGTATGCACCAACAAATTTGGGGAAACAGTCGATGTCCCTAAAGATAAAATTCCCTGCAATATGACTATAGACATTTCATCTCATGCGGATGCCAAAGATATTTCGCAAGAAATTGAAAATCTATTTTCAACTAAAGATCCTGCCGCAGTTACCACTTATGTTATAGCAAATATCTCTTCCTGGGATTATGAAAAATTGAGAATTGCCTGCAATGAAATGGTTAAACTTGCAGGTATAAATGATGATAACGCTTCGAAAGCAATATATGTGTTAACCACACTAAATGATCAGCTTTATCCGGTTGGTATAAAGAAACGCAGTTGGGTGCTTAATATTATAAGAAACAGCCTTACTCTTCTTTTTAAAGCGGTAAAGAATTTGGATAGTAAAGATTCCGGCATTTACCGCCACATAGACTGGGATACCCGCTTATCAATTCGGGCACCCAAAGTTGACGAGAAAATTCTGATAATAAATGCAAGAGATTTCACGCCTGAAGGCGATGATTGTGATGCAAGACTTATATGTGCGGCATATGAGCTTGGCTGGAAACAATTTATCTGCTACGGCTATAAGGGCCAGAGATTTACAGGATGCGGCTTAAGTGATGGCGCAGATGGTGTAAGAATTGATGTATACGACAGCTCCGGTGACTATCTTGCTTCAGGAATAGATGGTCAGGAAATATATGTGCATGATAATGCCCAGGATCAATTGGGCCAGATTATGAAAAGAGGAAAGCTTGTTGTTTACGGTGATGTAGGGCAGACTTTCATGTATGGGGCAAAAGGGGGAAATGTATTTGTTCGCGGCAATGCGGCAGGGCGTCCTCTTATAAATGCCGTAGGTTCTCCAAGGGTAGTAATTAACGGGACATGTCTGGATTACCTGGCAGAATCTTTTATGGCCGGTGACGCTTTAAACGGCGGAGGTTTTGTTATTATAAACGGCCTTGAGTTTGATGAAGACGGTAATGCTAAAACATTGGAAAATCCTTATCCGGGTTCAAACCTGTTTTCTCTTGCATCCGGCGGAGCAATATATATCAGGGACCCTTTTAATAACTTGGTAAATGAACAACTAAACGGCGGTGAATATGTCGATCTTAGCCCTGCCGATTGGGATCTTATAAAGCCGTATCTGGAAGAAAATGAAAGGCTGTTCGGAATCTCTGTAGAAAATGATCTTCTTACTGTAAACGGTGAAAGAAAAGACTATAGCGAAGTATTCCGCAAAGTCATGGCAGCAAAACTTGATGTGCTCGCTATAGAATCTGTTGCCTCGGAAGAGTACGGCGTAGACTGGGATGAAGAATAGCAGAGTCTTGATTATTTGATTTTGTTCAAACAGCATTTTTTATATTTTTTTCCACTACCGCAAGGGCAGGGTTCATCCCTGCCCACTTTTGGAGTATCCCTTTTTCAACGGAGCCAGTTTCAAAACGTCCCATTTTAGCCGATCTCTGCGTTGGGCTCAAATTTATATATAACCGGTTGCCCCCTTCAACTGGAGAATACTCACTTGCTATCTTTTGCCGCTAAGAGCTTTAATCCTTCGGTTTGTTCTAAAAACAGCTGCATATGAGGATAGGGAATCTCGATACCCGCTTTGTCCAATGCACGTTTGCCTTTTTCAGTATATTCCCACATAAGGGTATATTTCAAAAG
>JAHITX010000112.1 GCA_018817425.1 Pseudomonadota bacterium | reverse complement strand
TAATGACGTTAAGCTTTCATTGACGGCGCTTTATGACTTAGACGGGTGCAGTATGTTTCGTCCTGGTTTTAAGTATATATATGGTAATCACTGGATTTTTGATATTTACGGAGTGATCCTGGGAGGAGAAGAAACAAGGCCTAGTAGATATGGATCCTTAGATTGGGCTAATGAAGTCTTCGGCAGAATAACTTATCAATTCTGAAAATAAATGGAGGAGAATTTGAGATGAAAATTTATAAAACAGGTAATTTGGTAATAGTATTATTTGCCTTTATTTTTACACTTCTGTTGCCAGGGGCACTGATAGGTGCAGATATACCATCCATAAAGGATGTGGTCGAAGGAAAGGCGAAGCTTCCCACAATCGAGGATCTGACCGGCGGTAAGGTGAAGATCGGTGATATGATTGACAAGAACAATGTGGAGTTGGTTAAGGAGTATATTACTCCGGGTGTATATGAAAGCGTAAAAAGGGGAATGGTTCTGAGGATGGGAACTCAACTGTCGCCTGATAAGTTGAATCCAAAAGCCTTCCGGGAGGCTACCGAAAGGAATCGTGGCAAGGCTGTCATGGATAAAAATGGAGCGGTTTACTATGGAAAGACAGGCATTATCTGGCCGGGAGGCTATCCTTTTCCCTGGACAGAGAATGGACTGGAAGCATTGGCTAACCATACATACGGAGTTGTATGGGATACTTGGTATGGTTTGCCGGCCTTTTTGTGGTACGTTAATTCCAAGGGGAAGATTTATAAAACATCTGGGCAAGAAGTCATGTATGTTAAATATAGTGGCAGAACACTTTTGCCTCCTCTTGGGTTAATTCCGGGTTATGATAACATACTTATTAAAAAGATTAGTTTATCTACTTCTCCCCGGGAGCTAAAAGGGTTGGGACAGCTTACCGAGAGACATGTATGATACTGCGAAGGATTACGATACTGGATTTGTCTACCTTCCTGCCTTTAAAAGGACAATGCGGGTAAGCGCCACCACCTGGCAAGATAATATAGCAGGGTCGGATATGACCTATGGAGATGCTTTTTGCTTTCAGGATCCACCTTCAGATTGGAATCTTATGCTCATAGAAAAAAAGTTTTTGTTGGTGCCCGAACCCAAGAATCCAACTCCTATAAAGGATGAAAAGGGAAAGGTTAGTAAGAGCTTACAATTTGATGAAGGTAAAAAATTTCCCCGACTTGGTTGGGCCATAGTGCCAGTGGATGTAGTAGATTGCATACCTAAGATCAAGCATATATATGGAAAGAGGGTTGCATATCTACCGATTTGGCCTTACATACATAGTGGAAGCGCGGTTGCAATAGCGGATCTCTACGATCGGCAGATGAAATTGTGGAAATTAAATTATCTCCTTTATGGTTGTCAGGAATATCTAAATGGTGATTCGCAGATGGCAGTGACTCCGTTTTCCGGTGCTCAAGTGTATGATATTCAGGTAGATCATGCGACCTTATACTGGATACGTCAGAAGATAAACGTGAGCCTGGATCCTGAATCTATGAACTTGGGGAAATTGTTGCGGCTTGGAAGGTAGTAGGGATGCACCCTTTAGTACGGATTAAGTAGTATGTAGAAAGAAATTGAAATAGTATGGTCATCAATAAATTATACAGGAAAGTAAACAGATGAATAGTAATGTCGATTATTCAAAATATTGGACAAAAACCGAGGGAGAGACTGCCGTAGATATTCTGGATAAGTGGGTAGACCAAAAACCAGATGAAACGGTGATTGTATATGGAGATAGAAGAATAAGCTGGAAGGAACTGGATCTGTTGACCAAGAATCTGGCGGCGAACCTTCTTAGTCTTGGTATGAAAAAAGGAGACCGGCTGGGAATTTGGGGGCCGAATCATCCGGAAGTATTGATTGCCTGGTTTGCGGCTGTGAGAGTAGGGATAGTAGCAGTTCCTATCAATTCCCGTTATCGCAAGATGGAGCTTGAATATTTTGTGAAAGATTCCGGTTGCAGGATTTTGGTAACGGTTGATGAATTTGACAATTTTAACTTTTCAAAAGCTGCAAAAGAAATAAAAGAAAAAACTTCCACTCTTGAACATATAATTGTTTATGGAAAAGATACTTTTGTTAAAGAGCCGTTTCTTTCTTTTGATAGTCTTGTAAACACTGCGACCACTGATTTATCAAAAATGGAGTCAAACAGGCCTGAGTCATCCGATGAACTATTGATATTGTATACTTCGGGCACAACGGGTGTTCCCAAAGGGGTTGTTCATTCCCATGACTCTCTTCTATGCAACTCCAAGGCATTTATAAAAGAAGTATGGTTTTTAACACAAAAGGATGTACTACTTCTTGCAGCGCCCTGGGCTCATATGACAGGAATTGAGATATTTTTTAATGTGGCTTTTTTATTGGGACAAAAAATTGTCTTAATGGAAACCTATGACCCTTTCTTATTTATAGACCTTATAGAAAAAGAAAAAGTCACATGGTTTACCGGCGTTCCAACAATGTATATGCTGCCGATCATAAAAATGCCGGAACTTTCAAATCGTGACCTTTCCTCTTTTAAATTCGGAATAACTGTCGGGTATTATGCACCGCCTGAACAAATGATACTATTTAAGAAAACATATGACATATGTCTTCTTCAGCTTATGGGAAGCTCAGAGGCAGGTGGTGTTCTAATGACCCGCAGAGATGATCCTGAAGAAATTGCTTATAATACTATTGGCAAAACGCTTTCAAATGTTGAATTAATAATTTGTGATGAGAAAGGGGATGAATTGCCAAGAGGGGAGGTTGGTGAATTATGGTTTAAGGGGCCATCTGTTTTTAAATTTTACTGGAACAAACCGGATTTGACAAAAAAAGAAAAAGATGGTCAAGGCTTTTGGCATTCCGGTGATATGGCCAGGTTTATTGATGAACTGGGAAACATTCAATTGGTTAGCCGTAAAAAAGAGATAATCATGAGAGGGGGCTTTAATATCTATCCGGGTGAAATCGAGGCTTTTGTCATGAATATGCCTGAAGTAAATACAGCAGTTTTGGTCAGTTATCCGGATAATGTACTGGGTGAAAAAACGTTTCTCAATATTGTTGTAAAAGATGGGATATTTCTGAGTGAAGAAGACGTCCGCTCAAGATTTAGTGAAAACCTTGCAAATTATAAGAAACCTGACATTATCAAAATTCAGTCATTGCCGTTACCTCTACTTCCCAGCGGGAAGGCAGATAAGTTAACCGTGAGAATGAACCTATTGAAAGATATGGGGATAGAAGACAGAGCCTTATAAAATTAACCTAACGAGCCAGTTTTAAAACGCCCCATTTTGGCCGATCTCTGAGTTGGGAGAAAATTTCGCACGAAGTGACACGTAGTGAAGCATAAGCGCTAACCTTTAGCGCTATCCTCGAAATACTCAATGTATTCCTGTGGTTGAAATTTTCGCCCGCCTTGAGCTTGACCAAACTGAAATGTTTTGAAAGTGGCTCTAACTATTATGGCCTTTTAATGGTTCAATCAGATTTTCTCAAACAATGATTTGTAAACAAATAAAAGCTTTTAAAATCAATATTCTATATTTCTTGCTAAATATGTATTGATTTATTATCAACATATCTTTAAATATCAAACGTTATATCAATGTTTGATTAATTCGTAAAAAGTTCCCAAACCCTCATGCTGGCGAAAGCCGGTATTCAGAACCTATTGAAATTAATGGATGCCGTATGGGGTCCGGCATGACAAAACAGGGATTTAAAGACTTCTTGCGAGGTCATCAATTTTAAATCTTGTTGAAAACTTAAGCGTATAGTTAGCGTACCTGAGTTGTTGTTTTAAAAATTATTTTATTCCCGATTCTAATAATTTGAGTTAGGGGGTATTTTGATATAATTAAAGCAATAATTTATATTCGTTATTTATCATGCGATGGTTAAATATAGCTGCTTTTATGCCGGAATAAAGGCATTTTTAAAGATTAAAGTTTAAAATATAATGGACTTTATGGAGGGGTGTAATATATAAGTCTAAAAAAGAATTAGGCGCATAGTTGGATTATTTTTTAAGGAGGTGTTTGCTATCAAGAGATTACTTATATCCGGAACAAAGGGTGGAGTTGGAAAGACAACCGTTATTCTTGGGCTTTTGGCTGCACTTAAAAAACGGGGAATAGATGTTGCCCCTTTTAAAGTAGGTCCTGATTTTGTAGATCCGGGACATCATGTCAGAGTTACAGGCAAAAACAGTGTGAATCTTGACGGATGGATGTTATCAAAACCGTATAATTTGGGGTGTTTTAGAAAATATTCCGAAAATGCGGATGTTGCTGTTGTTGAAGGATTTATGGGCCTCTTTGATGGATATGACGGAAAAAGTGAGTCAGGTTCTAGTGCTCAAATAGCAAAATGGCTGGAGCTTTCTGTCATACTTGTTGTTGATGCAGGAAACATGGCAAGAAGCGTTGCTGCGCTCATACGAGGTTTTGAAGACTTTGATCATAGTTTGTCTTTTGCAGGTGTTATTTTCAATAAGGTTGGGAGTAATAAGCAACTGCAATATTTGAAAGACTCTTTGGAAGATAATGTAAAAATGCCGTGTCTGGGGGGTGTTTTATACGACAGAGAAATTGCAATTCCTAAACGGCATTTAGGTTTAACAACACTTCATGACAATCGATTATCTGATAAAGATATTGAAAAGCTTGCCAATATAGTAGAAAAAAATATCGATATTGATAAATTACTGGAAAGCCTGCCTGATAAAAAATTGGGAAGCCCAACGTCCGATGAAATGCCGTTAAATGTTGAAAAAATAAAACCTGTTGTAAGAATTGCCATGGCAAGAGATGATGCTTTTTGTTTTTACTACAAAGATAATCTTGATAATTTGGAAGCCGCCGGCGCTGAGCTGGTATATTTTTCACCACTAAAAGATGGCCGTTTGCCTGAAAACATAGATGGCATTTATTTTTGCGGCGGGTATGCCGAGCTGTTTGCTGCCCAACTTTCAAATAATTCCGGCTTAAGACGGGCAGTACGGGAAAGGAGCCTTGAAGGAATGCCTATTTACGGTGAATGCGGAGGTTTTATGTATCTTTGCCGTGAACTTTATAATGCCGATGGCAATATTTATCCTATGACAGGTTGTTTTCCTTTCAGTACGCGGATGTTATCCCATTTAAGGACTGTGGGTTATAGAGAGATAAAACTAAAGAGAGACACTGTGGTAGGTAAAAGTGGGCAGACTGTAAGAGGTTATGAATTTCATTATTCGGAATTATCGGATATCGATGTAAATATCGAAAACATTTACAGTGTATCGGGATTATTCGGACAAAAAAATGTACCTGAGGGCTTTCTTATTAACCATACGATTGGAAGCTACATTAATTTACATTTAGGCGGTACTCCCGAGGCTGCCAAGGAATTTATTAATTCCTGCCTTGAATATCAAAAAGAAAGGATGGTAAAACAGTAAAAGCTGGTTAAATGTGAATCATAAAAGCATAAATAATTCCTCCCCCAAACAAAAGAGAGCCCGTTGTATAGCTGTTTTAGGTACCGGTTCCGATGTTGGTAAAAGCATTGTTGTAACAGCTCTTTGCCGTATATTTGCCAATAAGGGTATTAAGGTTGCGCCCTTTAAGGCGCAAAACATGTCGAATAATTCCGGAATTACCCCGGATGGCCTTGAAATGGGTCGTGCCCAGATTGTTCAGGCTGAAGCCTCAAAAATTCCGCCGCATGTAGATATGAATCCGGTTCTTTTAAAACCAACCGGAGAAACCGGCTCACAGATAGTACTTCTTGGTAAAGCACTTGAAAACTCTACTGCATTTGAATACCATACAAGAAAAGAGAGCCTGTTTGAAAAAACATGTAATTCTCTTGATCGTCTGCGTGATAATTATGAGCTTATAGTTATTGAAGGTGCAGGTTCCTGTGCGGAAGTAAATCTTATGCCTAATGATATTGTAAATTTGCGTATGGCCAAATATGCCAAAGCGCCGGTTATACTTGTAGGAGACATTCATAGGGGCGGAATATTTGCACAGCTTGTTGGAACTCTTGAATGTATTGATTCTGATCAAAGAAAGCAGATAGCAGGATTTATAATAAACAGGTTCAGGGGGGATTTAAGGCTTTTTGAAGACGGTAAGAAATGGATAGAAAATAAAACGGGCAAAAAAATATTTGGTGTTCTTCCCTGGTATAACCACATAAAGATAGATGCGGAAGATTCGGTAGTAATAGAGAGTCCGAGACAAGTTAATTCTAACAATAATGGCCTTCCTTCCGTTGCAGTAATCAGACTTCCGCATATTTCCAATTTTACTGATTTTGATCCTCTTTCACGTATAAAAAATATAAGGCTGGATTATATTCAAACAGCTTGCGATTTGTCTGATTTTAAAGCAGTCATTATTCCAGGTTCCAAAAATACCCGCTATGATCTTACATGGCTTGAAGAGACAGGCTGGTCGGAAAAAATTTTAGCTTATGCAGATATGGGCGGACACGTGCTTGGGATTTGCGGCGGATACCAAATGCTGGGTCGTGCTATACATGATCCTTATGGCCTTGAAGGGATGCCGGGTACAAGTAAAGGCCTTTTGCTTCTGCCGACAGAAACCACCTTGAAAGCTCCAAAAGTTACAACGCTTACCAGGTTTTCATGGGATGGTATCAGTGGAACCGGATATGAAATTCATATGGGGCAAACTATAAATGAAAGCAATGAATATATATTTGAAGTAACGGATCGTAATAATATTACCTGCCGGGATTTTGATGGATGCATATCAAGCAATAAAAAGATAATGGGCACATATATGCATGGTGTTTTTGATACCCCCTTGATTGTGAAAAAATGGCTTGAAACAATCGGTATTGACCAGCCTGCGATCTCGAACTTAACCGGCTTTGCCGAAAGAGATAAAGAATATGATCTTCTGGCAGACCATTTTGAAAAACATATAGATGTAGATGCAGTATTTAAAATTGCCGAAGGAGAGTATTTGTGAAAGAGATTATATTTTTAACCGGAGGCTGTAAAAGCGGAAAAAGCCGTCATGCCCTAAATCTGGCCGATAATATTGCAGGCGATAAAAAAATCTTTATTGCGACATGCACACCCTTTGATGAAGAAATGAAAGAAAGAATAAGACGGCATAAAGAAGAAAGATCCAAAACATGGCATACGATTGAAGAACCTGTTTTACTATCCGAAGCAATATCGCAATGGAGTGCAAAGTCAGATATTATTCTTATAGATTGCCTTACTTTATGGATAAACAATATTATGCTCCAACATACCGATATCGATAAGGTATCAGAGAGTATTCAAAAACTTGTTTCTTCACTTAAGAATTCAAATTGTCCGGTTATACTGGTTTCAAATGAAGTAGGTAGCGGTATTGTGCCTGATAATGAATTATCAAGAATTTTCAGGGATGCAGCAGGCCTTGTAAACCAGAAAATTGCATCGATAGCAAACTGGGTTATATGGATGGTTGCAGGTATACCGGTTGTAATTAAAGAAGATGCAAAGTGCAAATAACATGGTGTATTTAAAATCAGCCATACAGTTTCTGACAATACTACCCGCCGGAAAAACATCAGAATTTGATGCCAATAAAATCATACCCTATTTTCCGGTTGTGGGACTTATAATCGGAATTCTTGTATCCGCCTTTGACCTGATAGCTTTTTATTTGTGGCCTGGGTACCTTGTTTCCATTCTTGATGTAATGCTTCTTGCCATTTTAACAGGAGCTTTGCATATTGATGGCCTTGGAGATATGGCAGACGGCCTTTTAGGCCACAGGCCCAAAGAGAAAGCACTTTTAATTATGAAAGACAGCAGAATGGGCGCTATGGGGCTTGTTACAATCATATTCGCTCTGGCTGTTAAATGTGGCGCAATCGCATCTCTTAACGAAAGCCGTAATTTTATCCTTGTCCTTGTTCCCATTTATTCAAGATCTACAATGATTTTCGGTATGAAATTTCTACCTTATGGAAGACCGGACGGAGGAACCGCTTTTGACTTTTTCAAAGAATCTGTTAAACCATATTATTTTATAACTTTGATCATTCCTATAGTTTTCAGTTATTTTCTCGGAGTAAAAGGTGTAATATTGCTTTACGGATTTATAATCATAACAGGAGTTATTTTGTATTACTATAAACGTCGAATGGGATGCATAACAGGGGATATGCTTGGTGCTATGGTAGAAATTACAGAGTCATGCCTTTTTCTCATTGTGGCTGCTGAGGGCTATTTATGATAACAGGTCACGGTGGAAATATTTATAAACTTGCAGCACAGCTTAACTGTAATCCTTCTGAAATTATTGACATGAGCAGCAATGTTAATCCTTTGGGGCCGCCTGCCGGATTGGTTTCGTTTTTAAAAAAGAATATCAACTCCATAACCTCCCTTCCGGAAGTTGATTCAAACGAGGCGATCCTGGCATTTTCAAAATACTATAATATAAGTAAAGATAGGGTTCTTGCAGGAAACGGTACTACACAGTTTATCTATAACATTCCAAAAGCTCTTTGTTCTAAAAAAGCCCTTATTATCGGTCCAACATATTCCGATTATGAAGATTCGTGTATAATGAACAAAGTTGAATACGAATATTTCATTTTGGATGAATCTTTATATTATTATCCTGATTTAGACCTGTTAAAAAAAACGATAGTAAATTTTGATACGATTTTTATATGCAATCCAAATAATCCTACCGGAGTGTTGATTAATCGGCTTGATCTTGAATCTCTTATCAGATCATTTCCCAAGAAAAATTTTATTGTAGATGAATCTTACATGCCTTTTGCGAGAGGCGGCAAAGAAAAGAGTATTCTAAATTCAGACTTTAAAAATTTAATTGTGCTAAATTCAATGTCCAAAATATTTAAGATACCGGGCTTGAGAATAGGGTTTTTGATTGCTTCAAAAGAAAATATAAATAAATTTTTACCCTATGTGCTTCCGTGGAATGTAAACAGCATTGCCCAGGCTGCTGTGTATTATTTAATGAGTCCTGAAAATAATGCTCAGGATTTTATAGAAAAAACAGTAGATTTTCTTGAGAAAGAACGTATTCGATTTGTAAAACAATTTGAGAAAATTTCTGAGGTAAAAATTTTTCCGAGTTCAACGTCTTTTATTTTATTTAAGCTGGGTAAAAATTTATCTGCTAAAGATATATGCGAGCGCCTGTCATCTGAAAAAATACTTATAAGAAACTGTTCAAATTTTCAGGGCCTGTCCGATCAAAACCTACGGGTTTCCATGAAAACTCCATTTTTAAATCGTTTGATAGCAAAAAAGCTGGTAGATATGATTTCAAATTTGGGTGGGAAATAAACTGATAATGGAATTTATCCCTTTATGGTATATTCTTCCCAGCGCTTTTGTTTTAGATCTTATATTGGGAGATCCGCCCTCTTTTCCACATCCAATAAGAGTAATTGGCAAAGCCATTTCGTTTTTTGAACCTGTATTTAGAAAATTTCCTGTAAAGCTTTTTACAAGCGGTTTGCTGTTTTGCCTTTTTTTAATTTTTGCATCGTTTTCGCTCACTTTTTTTATGGTTTATATATCATACCTGATTCATCCTGTTTTTGGAATTATTGTAGAAATTATTCTTGTATATTACTGCATTTCGGTTCGCTCCCTTAAAGATGCGGCATTAGATGTAATGCATGCTTTCCGGAAATCAGGTCTCAAAGAAGCAAGAATAAAACTTTCAATGATAGTGGGGAGAGATACCAAAAATATTTCCGAAGAAGGGGTAGTAAGGGCGGCAGTTGAAACGGTTGCGGAAAATCTTGTAGATGGTGTTATATCTCCGTTATTTTTTGCAGCCATTGGAGGAGCGCCTTTTGCAATTTCTTATAAAATGATCAACACGCTTGATTCTATGGTAGGATATAAAAATGAAAAGTATATTGATTTTGGGAAAGCATCGGCGAAAATCGATGATGTGGCAAATTATATACCGGCTCGTATCTCAATTTTTATAATTTCCTGTGCAGCTCAAATGCTTTGCGGAAAAGGTATTTCTTCTTTTAAAACAGCCGTAAAAGAAGGTTCTAATCATTCAAGCCCTAATTCGGGATGTTCTGAAGCGGCATTTGCCGGTGCTCTTTTGGTAAAACTTGGAGGGCCTAATTACTACGGAGGGCAACTCATATCAAAACCATATATAGGTGTAGACTTTGGAGAAGCTCAATGGATTCATATCAAAAAAGCCTGCAAGCTTATGGTTTTGTCTTCAATATTGGCTCTTTTATTTTTATGGGGTATAGCTATAGCCTTTGGAAGAATTGAACTATCATTATTGTAATAAAACAAGTTCGCTAATAAAAGAACTTGTAAATTTTTATTTAATTCTTACAATATAAATAACTGCTTATTCACTTGGTTATAATTGCTGCTTTGCGGCAAAAATATATGCCCAGTTCCTGATCATAAATTTTAGATTAAATTATTCATAATCTACTCTGAATCTTTTAAATCGTAGAGTTGTCTGTATTCATTTATCTGTATTTGTTTTTAAACAATAACAATTTATGTTTAAATGTATAAAGGGAGAACTTATGAAAATACATAAAACATGGAAATATATTGCCCTGTGTTTATTATTGGGTTTGTTTTTTGGATATAATGCGCAATTGGCGAAAGGAACAGAACCTGTTTCCGATCCCGAGAACTCTCATCTTAACAGTAATAGCTTCCCTGAATTCCAGCTTCCTGCACCTGTAAGTGAAGCAGAAAAAAAATATTTGGGTCTTTCTGACGACACTGATTTCAATATTGGACAAATTAAAACCAAGGTTTTGATTATAGAATTATTCAGTTTTTATTGTCCGCATTGCCAGCGGTCGGCATCTAAGGTAAACGAACTTTATCATATAATAGAAAAACAGGATGGCTTAAAGGGAAGAATAAAAATAATCGGTATAGGTGCAGGCAATAGTAATTATGAGATAGGTTCTTTCAAAAAGAAATATGAAGTACCTTTTCCGCTGTTTCCTGATCAAGGCGTGGAAATATTTAACTTGTTACGCGCAAAAGCCACCCCTACCTTTATAGGTATTAAATTAAATGGAAATGGCTCTGTCGAGCAATTTTATTTAAGTGAAGGAGGTTTTAAGGATAGTCAGCAATTCCTGAATGAAATCATAAAATTGTCAGGAATAGAATCAGGAGAAAAACATGAGCAAACAAATAAATAAATACAGATATATATTTTGTATCATTATTTTTATGGTTGTAACGGGAATAACTATAGCATATGGGCAACCGGAAAAATACTCAAGCTCTATTTATCCGGTGGGAAAACTCAAACCAACAGATTCTGTCACAAATTTGAAAGTCGGAGATCATGCCCCCGATTTTACTCTCCCATCAGTATCAGGTGAAAAAATAACTCTTAGCCAGTATGCAGGAAAATATAATGTTGTTATATCATTTGTGCCTGCGGCATGGACACCGGTTTGCTCTGATCAGTGGCCGGGTTATAACATATCAAAAGAGCTTTTTGAAAAAAATAATGCCATCTTGCTTGGTATAACAGTAGACAATATCCCAACACTATATTCCTGGACTAACCAGATGACTAATCCGAATGAAAAAATATGGTTTCCTGTACTTTCTGATTTTTATCCTCATGGAGCGGTAGCTTCCAAATATGGTGTACTTCGATCAGAGGGTGTAAGCGAAAGAGCCTTGTTTGTAATCAACAAAAAAGGAATTATAACATATATAGACATTCATGATATAAACAAGCGGCCGTTTTTAGAAGATCTTGCAAGGGCTCTTGAAGAAGTAAATAAGCAATAAATATATTATTATAAACCTGAAATATCAAAAAATAACTCCGGTAATATATAATGTTAGAGTATATGCATAATTTCATACAAGAAGCTTTTCGTCAGGATAGTATAATGATTTACTTCCTGATGTTTGGAGGTGGTATTCTATCCTCTTTTACTCCATGTGTTTATCCTGCGCTTCCCTTAACCGTTGGATATATTGGCAACCAGGCAAGCGATAACCGAATGCGTGCTTTTATTCTCAGCCTTTCCATGGTAACAGGTTTGGGTTTTGTTTATTCTATATTTGGTATTACAATTTCGGCGGTAGGAGGTACATACGGTTCAATAATGGGAAACGGATTGCTTATGTATTCAATCGCAATTTTTTTTATAATGATGAGCCTTTTTATGTTGGATGTGGTTAATATTCCTAATCCCCAATTTATTTCAAGACTACAGTTTAAATCGGCCAATCTTAAGGGTTTATTGGGTGCTTTTGTAGTAGGTTGCATTAGTGGTTTGATTATTGGACCCTGCACCGGGCCTATCCTGGCTGTTGCTTTGGGAGCAATCGCAATTACGCTTAAAAAAGCTCAGGGTGTGGATTATGCTGTTCATGTTTTAAAAAGTGGAGTTCAACTTTTTTTGTTTGGATTTGGTCAGGGAACCATAATTATTCTGGCAGGAGTAATGACCGGGTTCATTTCAAAACTGCCCAAAGCAGGTCGCTGGATGGAAACTATAAAAAAAGGTTTTGCTTTTATAATTATTATTTCAGCAAGCCTGTTTCTGGTATTCATTGGCCAAAATACGGATTTTCCGAATCTTATCAATTTTTTTTCAAAAGCAGAATTTCCAGTACCTATAGATACACATATTGATAATTCAACCGAAAAAATAACAACCACCACTGAAACTATTAAAGTGAAACCGCTACAGAATATTAATGAAATATCCTTAGAAAAACTGACTCCTGACTTTAGCCTTAATTCACTTAAAGGAGATGAAATTACTTTGAGCCGGTTAAAAGGCAAAAAAGGGGTTGTGATTGTTTTTTTTGCAACATGGTGTGTTTACTGTATGGAAGAAGTACCTGTAGTCAAAAAATTTGCCGAAAAGGCGCAAGCGCAGGATATTGTTGTTTTAGGGATTAACTATGGTCAACCCGCAGAAGTTGTGCAACGATTTAAAAAATCACAAAACATAAATTATACGATACTTCTGGATTTGGAGGGAACAGTTGCAAGCAAAACATTTGGAGTAAAAGGCTTGCCATATATAATTGGTATTAATGGAGAGGGACGTACAATTTATCAGGGATCGAGTATCCCTGATAATGAATCGGATTTTATTAATGGTTTAAGAAAGGGTTTATAGAGTGTAGTTGAAATTGATATAAATGTATATATGGAGGAAAATGATGAAAAATGTTAAGTTTTTAGTTGCCAGTGTTGTTATGTTATTGTTCATCATGTCATTTATTATTGTAAATCCGGTAACAATTAATGCAGCAGAAAAAGATAATGACGAATGCTATGTTGTAAGCTTGAGAGGAAGCCTGAGAGGAAATATTTCTCAACAGAGTTCTAAGGATATGTATCCGATAGTAAAAATAAGTCCTCAAGATTTAACTGTCTCGGCAGGATCATGTGTGGTCTGGGTTAATTGGATACGAGGAGCTGAAATCAGTACAAGCTTTCAAGATGGAAAAGTATGTGCTGATAAAACCAAGTCTTCTATGAGCTTTAGGCTAACTCCCGGTTTAGGTTGCTATGTTACTAATTTTTTGGTGCAAGGAGAAACATCCAGTCTAAGATTTATGGAACCCGGTACTTATAAATATGATATATATACACAAAACAGGACAGCTCCACTGGCATCAGGTAAAATTATCGTTAAATAGCAAGTAAATCTTTAATCGCTTGAGGTTTAATTTACCGAAGCTTTGCTTCATAAAATAAAAGTGAAACTTGTTTGATGCCACCTCAGCTCTGCTGTTTGGTAGTTCATTACTGTTTTATGATATTTACCTTGACATTATTAATTTGCAATCTAAACTATATTTTATAATAAATGAATGTAGTGGATCATTATTAACATATAATTAAACAAGGAGGAACATCATGAAAAAAGGTAAATTTTTAGTTGCTAGTTTTGTTGTTATGTTATTGTTCATCGCGTCATTTGTTGTAAATCCTGTTGCGGTTAATGCAGGAGATAAAGGAGATGAGAATTGTTTTATTGTATCTTTGAAAGGAAATATTTCTAGCGAACAAACCGCGGCAGGGGAAAAAATAATAACAATAGCCCCTCAATATCTGGAGGTTCCAGTTGGATCATGTGTGGTCTGGGTTAATTGGGTACGAGGAGCTGAAATCAGTACAAGCTTTAAAGAAGGTAAAGTATGTGCTGTGTCAACCAAGTCTCCGGTTGGCTTTAGATTAACTCCCAATATGGGTTGTTTTGTCACTGATTTTTTGGCACAAGGAGAAACAACCAGTTTAAGATTTATGGAGCCTGGTACTTATAAGTATGATATATATACACAAAACATGGTAGCTCCGCTGGCTTCCGGTAAAATTATAGTTAAATAGTAAATATGTAACCCCTTGAGTTTTAATTTCCGGAAAATTTGCTTAGCAAAAAACAAAACGATTTTTTTTGATACCCCGTCAGCCTTGCTGGCGGGGTGGTTTTTTTATGAATGCGTAAGCGAGTCGTAGAATTTTTTACTATTGCACCATTACTGATCCTCATCAAGAAGGATATGATACAGGTTGTAGTATTTGTTGATATTGCTGACATAACGGACGGTTTCTTGCCCTACCAACCGTAGTGTTGCTACTTCAACGTTTCGAAACCAACGGTTGGGATTAAGCCCCATCTTTTTTGCCATTTGTCTTGCTTTTCTAATTTTTGCCGGCCCGGCATTGTATGAAGCTAAGGCAAAACGGATTTTATCTCTGGGGTGAATTGATTTGTTGGTGGAATAGCGTTTTTGAAGTATAGATAAGTATTTTACACCCGCATGAATATTATTTTCCAGTTTGTTAATATTTTTAATATTTATTCGCTTATCTTTGACCGTTTTCGGAAGTATCTGCATGAGACCCACAGCGCCGGCTGAACTCTTTTTTTTGTGGTCAAGACCTGATTCCTGATAGGCGATAGCCATAATTAGTTTCCAGTCATAACCATAGCGCGAAGCATATTTTTTGATTAAAGCCTCATATCGCTTTAGTTGTTTGAGATCAGCCGGGTTTGAGGGATTCTTCAGCCATTTATTATTGGCATAATAGCGTTTGAAATATATGTTCCCCAGCAAGGTCCCTTTTTTATAGTTTTTTAAATAATTGTTAAGGCTGGCAAGCAACTGGTCATTTTCCTTTCTGACCATCCAGGCTATTTTCGAACCGGTTCGCAGCTTTACAGACTTATGGATGTCAATGTTTTGTAAAATATCGGACCAGATCGAGGCGATGTGACTATCGGCTACCGTTGTTTCCACAGCTCCGGAGTTAACCATTTCCAGGATGTTTTCAGTTTCAAGATCTTCATCAGCCGCAATTATCCGAACGGGTTTTTCCCCCTGTTTTATGAGTTTTTCATTAAGAAGCAGAAGGCTTTGATAATAGCTGCTGCTTTTGCGTACCAGCACCTTTTGGCCTGCAAGGTCAGAAGTTTTTACAGGGCTAAAGCCGCCATTGTGGGTGACAACAACTTCATCTATACCTGATAGATAGGGGGTAGTAAAAACAACATTATTTTTTCTTTCAGGTGTTATGGTTAATCCAGCCGCAGCAATATCTCCGTATCCTTCAACAAGACGTGGAACCAGTTGGTCTCTGGTAACCGGAATACATTCTATTACTATTTGCAATCCTTTTTTTTTAAATTTTTTGTTAAGATATTTTTCATATCCTTTGATCAGTGCATATTCGTATCCGAATATTTTTCCTTTGGACATGAAAAAATTTGTTTGATTTAGTGTGGTCAGAACTCGAATATAGCGTTTTTTTAAAAGTCCGTTAAGATCGTCATGATATTTATCTGCAATATGTGCATTGAGCGGCAAAGGTTGTAAAGCTTTATTCGCAAAGGATGTTAGGGGAAAAGCAGTTATTAAGAAAATAAATAAAATGATTGCCGATATCTGCCTTTTCAAAACAACAATTCCTCCTAAATTTCACTTTGTTTGGTTTGAAAAAAAATATTTCATCAAAAGGATATACGGGATTATTACATTCTACATCTAAGAGCGATGCTATTAATCAGTAAGTTGATTAATAATTTTTATAAGTGTTTTTAGCTTAAAAGGTTTTATAATAGCCGCTGAAAAACCATAATCTCTGAAGTTAATAATTGCTGGATCGTGAGAGTATCCGCTTGATACAATTACTTTAGCATTTGGATCTATTTTCAATATTTCATATACAGCATCTTTGCCCCCCATGCCTGCAGGAATTGTTAAATCCATTATCATTAAATCAATCGGTGTTGCTGAATCAAATGCTATGCTAAACAAATGAATTGCTTCTTCCCCGTTTTGAGCTAAAACAACATCATGGCCGATCTTATTAAGCATAGCTGTAACAACGTCTATAATAATTTTTTCATCATCCATGAGAAGTATTTTCATTTGTCAATCATACCCCCGTAATTTTTCGAATAAATTTTCATGTTGATGATAAAATTCTTCAGATCTAGTTTTTAACGATAGTAAGAGTAATATTTGTTTCACCCTCCGTGGAAGCAATTGCGATATTTGCATTACGGTTTTCTTTCTCATATACTAAAACTTGTTGGCCGCTAAAATTCAATGTTGCTTTTTCAGACCAGCCTTCAGACTTCATCTTTTTCTGATAGGATGCGGCAACCTTTTTTATATCGTTTCCGGTTTTTAGGGAAATAGAGAAACCTTCCGGCATTTTGATGGCTGCGACTGTTTCTGAAGGCTTGTAGATAAAGATGTCTGTTGGAAAATCGTTTGGAATCTCAACCGACTCACCCATAGACATGCTAAACTTACCTTCTCCTGTACTTGAAACAATATTGATTTTATTATCCGAAATTTCAACATTTGCATCTGATCCGGTTGCCTTTTTAATTTGTTTTTCAATCATCTTTTCTTCAGCTTTTTCTCCGCAACCGATAATAAATAAAATCGATAGAAGTATTGTAAAAATTATCTTTGGCATTTTATTCCTCCTTAATAGGTTTGTTGTTAGTATTAAGTGAAGTATTGTTTGAATAATAATAACAGATTGAGTGTGAATTTGAAAGAGGTTTTTAAATCAGAGGTTTTTAAATCTGAAAATATATTGAGTATTATTCATGAATTGACAAAAAACCAGATTATAGTTGCAAAAACATTGTTAAGAAATTATTATATATATAAAGATTTTAAAGATATAATAGAGGTTTAAAGTAACGCTATACAGGCTTTGCAGCGTATTTGAACCATGCCAAGATAAATTCGAATCATCGGGATGAGACAACAAGGTCTTTGAAATTCGATACTGTTCCCCAGTGGCTGCTCGTTAAGCAGACGCTAACAACTTACATCTGTGAGATATTACAAGATGGAAGAACTTTTAAAGAAAATATTATTTAATCCTACAATGGGGAAAATTTCTACGATTATTATTGGCATAATAATAATCTGGTCGCTGATTAAAGTTGTTCAACGCAAAGTTATTTCAAAGATACTGGATAGCAATAATCACTATAAGACCAGGAAGTTTTCGAATATTGTTGGATTTATTTTTACAATTATTTTAATCACAATCGTGTATAGCAATAAATTAGGCGGATTAACAATTGCCTTGGGTGTGGCAGGCGCCGGGATTGCTTTTGCTCTTCAAGAAGTAATAGCTTCATTTGCTGGATGGCTAGCGATACTTTTTGGTGGCTTTTATAAAACAGGTGACCGTGTTCAATTGGGAGGAATTAAGGGCGATGTAATGGATATTGGTGTTTTGCGTACTACAGTTATGGAGATTGGGCAATGGGTGGATGGCGATTTGTATAATGGTAGAATTGTATTAATTGCAAATAGCTTTGTTTTTAAAGAACCGGTTTTTAATTATTCAGGGGATTTTCCATTCTTATGGGATGAAATAAAAATACCAATTCAGTATGGAAGTAATTATGATAAAGCTAAAAATTTATTTTACCAGGTTGCAAATGAAATTGCAGGTGGCCTTGCTGAAAATTCACAGGAAAAGTGGAATACGTTACAACGCAAGTATCTTCTTGAAAATGCACAAAAAGAACCCATGGTTTCAATAATTGCAAATGATAATTGGGTAGAATACACTATAAGATATGTTGTTAATTATAAAAAAAGAAGAGCAACAAAAACAGAACTCTTTACAAAGATTTTAAATGCAGTTGAGAAAACAAATGGAGAAATCAAATTCGCATCTGCCACATTTCATCTGGTTGAAGCTCCTGATATCAGAATTAAATTTAATAAGGATAACGATTTGTAAAAAAACAGTGGATACAAAAGAGTATATTTAACTTTATTATATTTCCTGAATTAGTAAAATATATAGACTTGAACCCATTTTTCATTGCAGATAATATTATCTGCTGGACAAGATAACTACTAAAACAATCAGCAGCGTGATCCATGATAACGATGCTATCCATATAGCACGTTTGGCCTTTTCTGCCTCTCTCCAGTTAGTAGGCCTAACACCCTGCAAAAGAAAGGTAACAACACCGGCAAGGTTGATGCAAATTATATTTGTTGCTGTGAGCAGTAATGCATTAGCAGCAAGTGACCAATAACCGGAGCCGAGAAGAAGTCCAAAAGTTGCAAGCGGAGGCAACAGTGCCACGGAAACCATTACTCCAATGACTGCTCTTGAATAACCTGATGTAAAGGCAAGTGAACCGGCACATCCGGCTGCTAATGCAATAGTAATATCGGAAAAACCCACTACTGTGCGTTCTGCAATTGCATTAATGCCCGGATCGACTGTTGTTACAATACCAATAATAGCTGATACTATGGTAGCTAAAACAATACCGGCTAATGACGCTTGAAGAGCCTTTCCGACAAGTTTCAGATCACCGAAGGTTGTCCCAACAGCCAAAGACATGTTAGGACCAAAAAGCGGGGCGATTAGCATTGCACCTATGATTACGGCTAAGTTATCTCGAGTGAGTCCAACTGCTGCAACCACGGATGACAAAGCAACCAAAAGCAAAAAACCGGCTGTGATATCACAGCTATCAATGGCATTTGCATATAGTTCTTCGCGACTTACCCTTTGACCTAATAAGTTGCGTTTTGGCTGGAATGTACTGACGGCTGGAGGAGCATCGGGTTCGATGCGCGGCCATATTCCTTCTATTGGTATAATGATTCCTCGAAAGTCAGGATTTGAGCCGTACCTTTTTTCAATTTCTTCCATAATCGGTTCGGTTTGGTCTGCAGGGACAATAAGGTGGAGTACGAGGTGACTATGAGGGCTGTTGTCATACCAGGAGGCAACAACATCATTAGCCGAGATAAGGCCCGAGATATCCCAGTTAACCTCATGGGGTAAGGTTATTTGTAATAATCGTAGTTGCACGTAGCTTCCAAAAGCATTTTGCTTAATTTATTCCGGTTATGAGATAGATTAGCACTGTCAATATAAGTCTTAGTATAAAATAAAATCGGCAAACAATTATCTTCAAAACTCAATAAAAGTATTTATCAGTTAAAATAATTTGAATTGGATATAAAATAAGACCATTTTCTTATTAGCGTGTCAACATAAAACAATACAAGCTAATGCGTGAAATTCAGGATGTTATGCGTATACATCTCTTTATACTATTCTTCCATAAAGCAAGTATATTTTAAGGCCGCCATGATATAGGGTTTGAGATTTCAGCGTAAAGGGAAGACTTTTCAAAAGATCAATGTCTGGAGCTATGATTCCGGCTTTCCAGCCTGTATAATCTTTTTTAAGTTTTTTACATATGCTTTGAAAGAGTTTTTTGCTTTCCGCTTGACTTCCCAATCTTTGCCCAAAGGGTGGGTTAATAACTATAAGACCTGTATGTCCTTTGAAAGCAGAAGAAGAAAGATCAAAAAAATCATTTTTGACAACCTCAACCATTTTAAGAAAGTCATACTGTTTTATACAGGAAGACAATAAATTGCAGGCTTCTGAATTTATATCCGATGCAAAGATAGAAGGGGTAGAAATATTATTGATCTTCGATTCTGCCACTCGTTTTATATATGCCCAGCTTTTAGGAGTAAAGCATGGCCACTCCATGAAAGCAAAATTTCGGAAGTAACCTGCAGGAATGTTTTGAGCTATCATGGCTGCTTCAATTGAAAAAGTGCCGGAGCCGCACATGGGGTCTATCAGGGGCTCGTTTCCATTATATCCGCACAAATTTAAAATTGCAGCGGCAATTGTTTCCCGTAAAGGAGCTTTTGCCGAATGGGTTTTTATCCCTCGTCTGTAAAGAAGTTCTCCTGAGCTGTCTATTGATATTTCAAACCTGTCATTTATGGCACGTACAAAAACTTTTTGCGCTAATGAAGAATCCTTTAGCAATATAGTATTTTGCGTTAAACGTTTATTGATGCTGTCTGTAAAAACCTGAGATATGGCATCTTTATGATAGAGCCTGGACTGTTTTGCAGATACTTTTATCTCAGGTAGAAAATTTGTGCTTGCAGGCAGATAAAGCTCCCATGGTAATTGGGAAAGTTTCTTTTCAAGCTGCATAAAATTTGTAGCTTTAAATTCTTCTATCCGCATAAGAATCCTGCTTGCTGTGCGAAGATAAAGATTTGCGATATAACAGTCTGATATGCGACCTTCAAAATGAATGCCGCCTTTATCTTTAACAAGGTCTTTTTGTGCGGATAAATTCTGATACAAGACATCATTTAGTTTATTGTTTAACTCATTAAGGCAAACATCTTCAAGGCCGGGTGATGTTGAGGCGAAAAAAGATTTTTTGCGGCCGGTTACATGCCTTTTAATTCGTTTCGAAAGAGAATTTATGCTTTCTATAGTATTCACTTCTTCTTTGTCCTGATAAGATCCGGAATCTTGTCATCATATTGCACCTTAAATTGCATCAGTACTATAGAAGCTAATACCAGTATTCCTCCGGCAATCTGCAATAGATCAAGGGTTTCATTTAATAACAGATATGAAATGCCGGCAGCAGTGATAGGTTCAAGTGTACCGGTTATGGCGGCACGAGTGGAACGGATTAAATTTATTCCTTCAAGATACAGACTGAAAGGAATAACGGTGCCAAAGATTCCTATATAAATAATTAATCCCCATTGAAAAGGCGAATAGGCATGAAAGAGTGCTTTAAAAGGCGGATGCAATATATTCCAGGTAATTGCGGCAAAAAAAAGCGAATAGAATACTACCGTTAGCGGGGCGTATTTTCGCATTCCATATTCTCCGGAAATCGAATACCATGCATAACAAACGGCAGATAATATGCCGGATAATACTCCGACTTTGTTTAAAGCAAAAAGATTAAGATTATAAGCTCCGACAACAAAATAACATCCTAGTATAGCCCCAAAAACAGCTATAACTGTTGCTTTGTGAAGTTTTTCTTTTTCAAAGATAACTAAATAAAGAGTTATAAAAGCAGGTGCAAGATACTGCAAGAGTATGGCTGCTGCTACATTGATTTTACTTATTGTATAAAGATATGTAAACTGGACTAAAGCCATTGCAGCAGCGCCTAAGAATAAAAAGTAGAACAAATCTTTCGATGCTATTCGCAAAAGGTTGCGACGCCAGATGAAAAGTACAATAAAAAGAAATCCTGCTGAGATTGTTATGCGAAGTTGAACAAGCTGAAAAGGAGATATCCCCGAATTGAACAAATATTTGGATGATGAGCCTGAAATGGCCCATAAAATTGCTGCTATAACAACATAATAATATCCGTGTGTTGAAATTTTATTAGGGATAGTTTTTTTCATTATAATAAATTGATTAAAAAGTTTGCGCTATAAGGTTTGTATATATAAACTATATTAAATAAAGATATATTTAGCAAGAATAGAAGACATTTTTCTTTGGAAGGATTGTACTATGAACAAAGTCATTTTCAGGAAAGCTGAATATGATTATGATATATTAAAGCCCGTTGTTTTTGATATGCTTGATTCGATATGCGGGGTATCAATAGTAAAAGGCATGAAAGTTCTTATAAAACCGAATATGCTTTCTTCTGCAAAACCTGAAACGGCAATTATCACTCATCCTTTAGTAGTAAAAGCTGCAGCAGAGTACATTCTTGGAAAAGGAGCAAGGGTGCAGATATCGGACAGCCCTGCTGTAGGCCTGTTTGATAAGATATTGAAAGACGGTGGGTATAAAAGAGCTTTTGAAGGACTTGATATAGAGTTTAAGGCTTTTAAAACATCGGTAAAGGTTGATATCGGAGAGCCTTTCGGCTTTATAGATATTTCAAAAGATGCAATGGAAGCCGAATATATTATTAATATTGCAAAACTTAAAGCCCATGCTCAGATGTTACTTACACTTGGTGTTAAAAATCTATTCGGATGTATAGTGGGGATGAAAAAATCGGAATGGCATTTAAGAAGTGGGATCGACAGGGATATGTTTGCAACTCTTCTTGTGCGTATACACAAAGCGGTCGGCCCGCAGGCAACAATTGTTGATGGCATACTGGGAATGGAAGGGCAGGGGCCTGGCAAAGGCGGTACTCCGCGCTATATAGGTATGCTTATCGGCGGCAAAAGCGCATTTAGCGTGGATATATCGATATGTAAAATGCTTGGCATTGATCCTGATATTCTTCCCACAAATCAAATTGCGAAAGATTTGGGGCTTGCCGAAAATGATATTAGTATTACAGGTGAGTTTAAGCCGATAAACAATTTTGTTTTTCCGTCCCGCAATCCGCTGATTATTGGGCCCGGATTTGTTCAAAAAACGATGCGAAGGCATTTTATCCAAAGGCCATTAGCTGATAGCAGCTTGTGCAGGTTATGCGGCGAATGTTGGAAATACTGTCCTGCTGCATCTATTTCGCATGACAAAGAAAAAATATCTTTTGATTATGAAAAATGTATCAGATGTTACTGCTGTGTTGAGGTTTGTCCTGAAGGAGCTTTAAGGGCAGTTGAAACTTTGCCCGGCAAGATGATAAGAAAACTATTAATTAACTAATATAGCCAATGATTTATTCCAAATCAAGAATTATATTCCCATCATGATCTTTTTCGTATTTTGTTATGCCCGGGTGCGTTCTTTCTAACTCTTTTAGCCTTGCTTCGTAAGCTGTAATTTTATTTGAAAGAATATTTTTATCTATAATCATTTGCCTTAATTCTAAAGCGCGTTGAACGGTTATTTTTAGATCAAGCATATTCATAGGCTTTACCATGAACTTATAGACCCCGGCTGAATTAATTGCTTCAAGTACTGTTTCAATATCAGCATATCCGGTTAATATTATTGTTATAATATCAGGATAGTGTGCTTTGACTTTAGTTAAAAAAGTCAATCCGGACATTCCGGGCATTCTTTGATCGCTTATTACAAGATGGATGTCATTCTCTTTTAGTAAGCGCAATCCTTCTTCAGCGCTTTGTGCTGTCAGCATTTTATATTTTTCATTGGCAAGGCAGCGTGTAATCAAATCAAGCATGGAGTATTCATCGTCGACAGCCAATATCGTATTTTTACTCATAATTATTCACCATAGTTATTTTTCGTATTAGAATAATAGCAGACCGGAAAAAAGTCAAACAAAGTCTGAAAAATATTGACTGGTTATAACAGTTAAAACGATAGATGTAACTTATAGTTATTCTGAATGATTAATAGTTCATATGGGGATGACGTTTAATATGACAGAATTAATTACAACAAAAGAAATTGTATGTTGAAAACAAAACAATAAACTATCCGAAACCTGCTGACACCCGTCTTCCTCCTCATGAGCTTATGGCACTGCCCCACGTGTATGGACTTAACTTTATTTTTATATATACCACCACAAACCTTAATTAATCACAGGTAAACTCCCGGCTTTGCCGTGAGACTCCCAGAGTTTGACAATTCAGGGAATATAAAGAAAACCTCCCATCCGTGAACCGCTCATAGTTTACGGGTAAGGAGGTTTCAAGTGAAAGACATAAAAAGCATTAAGAGCCACCAAAGCTTGCATCTGGATTCCGGTGAATGCGGAAATGTCGTGCAAATTCCTAATTCGTGCACAGCATCGATTAGTGTCCCAATTCTGTAGTTTCCGAACGCTGATTTGGATTGATTCTGAGAATGTCTCCTGGCTTATCCCCCTCTATTTCCGGTATTCTTTGATAAGAGACCCGATGGATCTGAAAAGTTTGGGATTCTCATACGAAACAGTCTTTCGTGGTAAAGAGATCTTCGATGACATAATATTTTCCAATAGATAAGAACACAAGGTGAACTTAAAGTTAAGAAATCTCGAGCCACTATATCGATATAATAGAATAATTATATCGATATATATAAACCAATTATACTTGTTAATAAAAATACTTGTGTCAACTTGGAGGAACGACTCAAAAGTTATCGCTATATTTGATATCTTTTATAAAACTATCGCAAATAGTTAAGTAAGTCAATGATATTATTATATATGACAAAAAGTCCAGTTAGGTACTCGCATAAAACATTGTTCTTTGGTAATATTTAAATTTGCCCATCCTTACGATGAGCGAAGTCCATTTTGGGTGTGTGAACATAACGTGCTGACTCTATTGATGCTAATCTACTCATTAACATGGTAATAAATGGCAACACAATGTCATTAACTTAAGCGATTGGTTTATAGTTCAAGTAAAACTTTCTGGATGATATCCGGTGTTTTCGAGGATAGCAACGGCCAGGTCTTATTGGTTCAATACTTTTTATAAAAAGCTCAAACAAAGTTTCGATTATG